>NZ_JBFHKV010001205.1:0-2393 GCF_041595215.1 Stieleria sp.
GCGTCGCTGTTGCGAACGTCCGCTGATGCGCTCGCGGAATTGGAGTCTTTGGCCCAGGGGGATGTGGCCAAGGCGTTGAGTGAAGCTCGCCGGGCTGACCGCATGTCCGTCGTCGCCAAGCTTGAAGGCGTCCAATAGCCGATCCAGGGGACGACTGTCCCTTTCCAATCACTTCAGAGACTCGTAGGATCAGGTGGATCGCATTTTTGAACCGCATTCGATTGGTTTTGGCGCCCCGGTGGCGGCAAGAATTTGCCAGAATAACCGAATCGTCTCCCGCCAAGCCGCGCTCTTCACGTGAAGGACAAAACTGAAATGTCTAATTTTGTCGATCCCCAGACTCCAGGTAGCGAACCGCAAGTGCAGAGTTCCGGATCCGGCAACGGCTGTCTGTGGGGCTGCTTGATCGCAGGTGGACTGTTCATCGGATCGATCCTGTGCGCCGGATTCGGCGGCTATTGGCTGATCAGTAGCCAGATCGCCAAATACACATCGGACACTCCGGTTGACCTGCCGACCGTCGAATACTCCGAAGAAGAACTCGCCAAATTGGATGCGCGGGTCGAATCGTTTCGAGAGAAACTTGATGCCGGGGAGACGCCCGAAGAAGACCTGGTGCTGACCGCCGATGACATCAACGCACTGATCAGCAAGAACGAAGACCTCAAGGGAAAGGTCTACGTCAAGATCGAGAACAATCAGGTCGAAGGGGACGTGAGTATTCCGTTGGATAAACTGCCGATGGGCAAGGGACGCTACTTCAACGGATCGGCGACCTTCGACGTCTCGATGGACGGTGGCGTGCTGATCGTCACCGTCGACCAAGCAGAACTCAACGGCGAACCGGTGCCCGAAGAATTCATGCAGGCGATGCGGCAAGAGAACTTGGCCAAAGACGTCTACAAGGACCCCGAAAACGCCAAGTTCATGAGCCGGTTCGAAGACATCCGAGTCGAAGACGATAAGTTCATCCTGCGCGTCAAACGCGGTGGCGAAGGCGGTGTCCAGACCAACCCGATGGTCGAGCCCGCTGACGAAGCCAACCCTGACGAAGCCAACCCAGACGAAGTTTCCGAGGTGGAGCCCGCTGAGGCAGCTACCGGCGAATCGGCAACCAGCGACGCCGAAGCCGAGACCGCCGACGACGAAGCCGAGACCGCCGACGACGAAGCCGAGACCGCCGAGGCGGCGAGCGAGTAGTCTCGCGGGAGCAAGTCACGCGATGGGAGAGCATGAATTCGAGGGTTCGCGAGCCGAATTCCTACAGATGTTGGCCGAGCAAGGTGAGGAGCCCGCGTTCATCACCCGCCATCGACGTCTCGACGCGGCGATGGAGCAGTTGCGGTGGGCTTGCCGGACACATCGGCAGACCTTGTTACGCGGTCCGCGATTGCATCTTCGAAAGATCGCGTCGATGATTCGCGGTGACTGGTCCAAGCTGTCTCCGTGTCTCGCCTCGCCAAGTCGATGGCGCGTCTTCGCCTCGCTTCATGAAGAATGGAATCGGAATTCGCCGACTCCTTCCTGGGCCAACCAGGGGCTTTGGTTCGACAGACTCGACCGGCCGTTGCGAGAGCTTCGCCGGTCCGTGGATCGATTCAACCGTGATTGGCAAAGCCATCTAGACACGTTGGATTTGAAGCCGATCAACCAGATGATCGCCGGCTTCAACGACTACTACGTCTTGGAAAAAGCCTGTGCCTTCGGAAGCGAGGATATCGCGCGTCGGGGCTTCGATCCGGTCCCGCCCATGACCCCGCAGTCCTTGTTGGATGAATTTCCCTTGGTCGAATTGCCGGCGCTTCGGTAATACCACATCCCCCGTCCGGCTTTCGTCTCGCCGACGTCCCTTGCCCGGGGTTCGTCTTGTTATACTCCCTGCTTTTCCCCAAAACAGCAGTTTTGATTCCTCAAGGCGGGCGAGACGGATGATGAAAACAATGGAGCGTTCCCCTGTGCTCCCAGCAATGTTGTTGGCGGTTGGGTTCGCCATCGGTTGCCACAGCAGTCACGCGGACGGCCCACCCCAGGTCAATGTCACGAATATCCGCCGCGTCTTTCATAACGGCGAGCACAATGCGTTCACGGATCTGGTGCGTTTTCGTGGTAAGTATTACCTCACGTTTCGAAGCTGCCCCGATGGGCACATGGTGCATCCGACCGCTTCGGTCATCATCCTGGCAAGCGACGATGCCAAAGAGTGGCATCAGGTCCATCAGTTCAGTGTCAGGCATCGTGACACACGCGACCCGCACTTTCTGGTGTTCCAAGACAAGTTGTTCGTCTACACCGGCACTTGGTACAGCGGCGAAACAACGATCCCGGTCAGCGATTACGATCTCAACATGCACCTCGGCTATGCCGCATGGAGCGAGGACGGCCGCAACTGGCAC
>NZ_JBFHKV010001206.1:0-2364 GCF_041595215.1 Stieleria sp.
GCAAAGCGAAGAGGGAGCGGGGCGCAAGGTCCCACCGAGTCTGCAGGGACTGGTTTCTCGGTTAGGGATCGACTTGTCGATGTGGCGTGATCTGGTCTGGAACTTTCAACGTTACTTCGGCAATAGCTGCTGTGCGGGATCACCGAGCGGCATGACACAGTTCGCCGAGTCGAGCGGTCGCAAATGGGCCAAAGGACACCGGCAAGTCGCCGAGTGCTTCGCTGCATAACGAAAGCCTGATCCGAGTCCCTTCGGTCTGCAATTGCGCATTCAATAGTCCACGATCGTATCGTGGCCTCGTTGCAATTAGCATCGACATCCAGCGACACTACAGTAAAGACCCGCTGCGATTCGCTTTCCAATAGCACTGAAGGACTGTTACGATCGCTGTTGCAGTCGTCGCGGTCACAGGAGGTGGGTGGCACCAGTTGGGAGGGGGGCGAACCGTTCGATGCTGGCGGCGGTCACGAGCGACAGAAGGTGGGTGGCACCAGTTGGGAGGGGGCGGCTGTTGGTTGTTGGGCTGTGGGAGGGGGGCTGAATTAGAGCGATTCCAGGAACGCGTCTTCTTTGGCGGCCGGCAAGCGATACTTGCCACCGGAGGCGCCTCGGTTTGATGCGCTGTCTTGCTCTGAGGTCTCGCGTCCGGACGCTTCACCGGATTGCCCGACCAGCAGCATCAAATCGGCGGCCAACCGTTCGATGCTGGCGGCGGTCACGAGGGTTTCATCACTGCCGGAGGTTGTGCTTTGCGCCGTCTCGGCGACCATCGTGATGCTTTTGACGATTTCATAGCTGCCGGTTGCGACGTCGGATATGTTGCGCGAGATTTCCGAGGTCATCGCCGTTTGCTCTTCGACGGCGCCGGCGATCACGTTTTGGCTTTCATCGATCTCGCGAATGATCTCGCTGACCAACCCGATCGCATTGACCGCTTCTTGCGTGTCGGCTTGGATCGCTTCGATGCGTCCGATGATGTGTTTGGTCGCCCGACTGGTTTCTTTGGCAAGCTCCTTGACTTCGTTGGCGACGACGGCAAAGCCTTTGCCGGCCTCACCGGCCCGGGCCGCTTCGATGGTCGCATTGAGGGCCAACAGGTTGGTTTGTTGGGCGATCGAGTTGATGACCTTGATGACGTTGCCAATTTCCGCACTGCTTTCGCCCAGGCGGGTGATGGTCTGGTTGGTTTGTTCGGTGGCGCACACGGCATTGCGGGCGACCGAGGCGGCATTGGCCGCGTTGGCGGCGATCTCTTTGATGCTTTCTTCGAACTGCTCGACGGCGGTCGCCAAGGCATGCGCATTGGCGCTGACCTCTTCGGCCGCCCCGCTGGCCATGGTGGCCTGATCGCTGGTGTTCTCCGCGTCCCGCCGCAGCCGCCGGCTGACATCGGTCAGGTCGTGGGTTGAAAGGTAACGAAGGTTGGTCGCTGAGCGACGCAGTGGCAGGATGGTTTCGCGGGCGACATAAATGCCGAAGCCGGCGATCCCCAACAGAATGCCCGCGGCACCGGCGAGCGACCACAGCATTCGCGCATCGACCAGGGCTTGGACAGCCGCTTCGTCGGCCGCATTGCGACGGGTCGCCATCGAAGCGACCGCATTGACCGCGTCGCGATGTTGTTCGTATTGTTGCCGCATCGGCCCGCGAGAAAGCAATTTGGCCGTCTTGACATCACCGTTCAAACAGGCCGGCACGAACTCCTGATCCCGCACCCGAAAGAAGGCCTTTGCCGTTTCGTAGCACTCCACCGTTTTCAGCTTCTTCATCGGTCCTTCGGCGAGTTCCTGTTCCCAGAAACGATGACTGGTTTCGAATTTCTGCTTCAATTCGATGCCGCGTTGAACCAGTTGTTGAATCTGTTCCGCACCGACACCCTCTTCCACCTCGTGGGCCATTTCGAGCGACAGCAGATAGGATTCGATGAGGTTGTTGGAAGGCGGAACCGTGTCCGAAATCAAATCCTTCCCCTGAATGATTCTGTTGTAATAGGGGCCATGGACTTTGGCCACCGATAACGTATTCCAAGACCACAATCCGTAACCGACAAAGGAGAGTGCACAGGCACCGACAAGGATGAAGATTTTGGAGCGAACGGTGAGGCGATTGAAGGACACGAAACTATTCCTTTCCGGCGTGAAGATTGAACGGTAGCTTGGGCAGGTGGTGATGACGTCAACGTCAATCAGTGGCGGTGGCGGTGGCGACGCGATCGGCATCGAGGATCAGCAACAATCGTTGTTCGAGTTTGTAGGCACATCGCAAGAACGGACGCTGCCGGCGGTGCAGCGTGCCGGGCACCGATTCGCAGTCCGCCTGATCAACCCGCATCACGTCACCGATTTCATCAACCAGTAAACCGAC
>NZ_JBFHKV010001207.1:0-2363 GCF_041595215.1 Stieleria sp.
GATTCCAAATTTCGATCGGCGACCAAACGGTCCCGTTCATCTGCGATCTGGAGTATGAACCGTTTCTCGAAGCCTTTCCGGACGTCCCACAAACCGACCTGCAACTGGCGATTCGACGATCTTTAGAAGTGTTTTGCGATCAAGTCCAGCGAGGTTGGTTGACGGCCTCCGACGTTACGGGCGAGTCATTGCGGTAGGTGCCGTTGGATTGCGTTTGGAAATGCATTTCCCCGGTAGCGGTTCAAGCCGCTTGCTTGGCCGCGGGCGTGAGATAGGGGAACAGGTGCAGCCGCTTGGTGGATTGGTTTTCCAGATTCCGGCAAAACGCAGCCGGACTGAGGTGAGATTCGTAGTAGTCGATCACGCCGCGCCGCAGTTTGATGATTTGGCGTTCGTCCATGGTTTCGATTCGTGCCGCGGCGCGACGCAAACCGTCGATGCCTTGGTAGGTGATGCAATTCTCACCATCGCTTAACGGCGGCGTGAACAACGAGTCGTACTCCAGCACCGGGATCGTGCCGACGGCGATGGCTTCGATCGCGTTATGAGAAAGCGGGTAATCGCATCCGGGGGCGGCCAGAAAAAAATCCGACTGTGCGAGCAATCCCAGCCACCGACTCGCATCGGGACGATAGACCGCGTTATCGATCATGACGAACGATTCGTGGCGTTGTCGCTGTGCCGATTCGAGCTGTTCGTCGCAATCGATCCAGAGCGTGGAGTCGTAGAAGTACCGATTGACTTCGTGGACCACGCGGTGCCGTTCAACGGGCTGCAGCCGCGTGTATTTATTGATCCGGCGATAAGACGCTTCGGAACAGTGCCCCCCAAAAAAAATCCGCCAGACCCGGGCACGACTCCGGTAGTCTTCGAAGCGTTGATCCTCGCCATGATCCCAGATGGCCGGAAAAAAACTGTAGGGCATCGCCAGATCACCCGGCTGCAGCGGTTTTTGAGTGCCGGTCAGGACCGGCAGCGTTCGTCGTGCGTAGCGATGCGCCGCGGCGCCGTCGGACAGACAGAGATCAAAGGGACAAAAATCCGCAGGCAGTTGGTCTTCGAAGAACGGGCGGGTTTGCGATAACGCGTTCGCTTTGAAGGTGCGATGGCCGGTTTGCAAGAAGGCCAGACGGGGGACCATCGACAATTCATAGCCGCCTCGCCGCAGCAGCATCACCAAGGCGTGAAATCGCCGCCCCTGCTCGCCGTCGCTGGCGATCCGTCGCAGGTCCAGCAAACAACGCCGCGTTGCGTCCGGCCGCGATGTCGCAACCGCGTCACCGCCTGTCCGCTCGCTCCAACTGTCAAACACACGTTTGCAATGGGCATAGCGCCACAGCCAACGGTGCTGTTTGAAGGACCGTTCGAGCGTGAGACCGAAATGACGCAGGTTCACCAAAGGTCTGGGCATGCTGGGTGGGGGACGAAAACGTGTTAAGATCTGCAGCGATCGTTGCCGCACGGCCCGATCCGTCGAGATCTTGCCGCGACGGCGCGATCCTACTGACCAGCAGCGATCGATCGCTAGGTCAGGTCAATTCGAGACACCCAATGGAGCCAACCGGGATTCACTGTGAAGACAATCGTTACCAAAACGCCGTCCGACATGGGACGGTACACTGCCGAACATGCCGCCCAAGACCTTCGAGATGCCATCAAAGAAAATGGAGAGGCCTATCTGATTGTGGCCACCGGTGCATCACAGTTTGAAGTTCTCGCGCATCTGGTCGCGCAGGACGACATCGATTGGAGCCGCGTGCACGGATTTCACTTGGACGAATACATCGGGATCGGCCGCGACCACCCGGCATCGTTTTGCGGTTACTTGAAAGAACGCTTTGTCGACAAGGTTCCTCTCGCGTCGTTCCACTATTTGAGCGGCGACACCGACGCGACCGAGACGGTCCGTCAGGCAGCCACCAAAGTCGCTTCCGTCACCGTCGACGTGGCATTGGTCGGAATCGGTGAGAACGGCCACCTGGCGTTCAACGATCCGCCGGCGGACTTTGAGACCGATTCGCCGTACTTGATCGTCGAATTGGATCATGAGTGTCGCATGCAGCAGGTCGGCGAGGGCTGGTTCGGTTCCTTGGACGAGGTCCCGACCCACGCGATCAGCATGTCGATCCAACAGATTTTGAAAACGAAAAAAATCTACTGCAGCGTGCCCGATGAGCGCAAGGCGGCTGCGGTCCGCGACACGTTGTGCGGTCCGATCACCCCCGATGTCCCCGCCAGCATCCTGAGGAACCACTCGGGGACGACGTTGATCATCGACGACGCCGCGGCGAGCAAGATTCCCGAGGACGTCAAAGCAACGCTGGAGCGAGTCGAATGAGCGGTTTTGTTGATTTGCAGGTCAA
>NZ_JBFHKV010001208.1:0-2362 GCF_041595215.1 Stieleria sp.
GATCCGTCCCGGATGGTTGGGATCGAGCAGGTCGACGACGGGAGCGGGATTGCCGATGGTGATGTCGTTCACGCCATCGGCGACCACATCGCGAAAGTCACTGTTCTTTTGCACAACCTGCAGTGTGCCCCAAGTCTTGCCGCCATCGGTCGAACGTTTCATGACCAGATCGATTTCGCTGGCGTCGCCGCCCTGTCGCGCTTCGCAAAACGCCAGCAAGTCCTCGTTGGCGGCGCGAATGATTGCCGGGATGCGGAAGATCCGATATCCGTCTTGACCGCTGACAAACACACTGGCCACGGGAAAACCGGTGTCGGTCAACGCAGGCTGCTCGGCGGCCGAGGGTTTTGCAAGGAAACTGCCCGCGATCAGCAGCAGAGTGACGAAGTAGGGTTTGGGATCGATGCGGTTGTTCATGTTTGAGGTTCTATGCCCAGTGGGCGAGCGATGGAATCCATTTGTCATCAACGACTTCAAAACTACACGACCTCCATCGTGGGAAGGCGCGTGTGGAGCTTGCGGCCGTGCAGCCTATTCGGGCTGATCCCAAAGACGGTAGGGATCGTCCAGGCGACGCATCTCGTCGAGCAACAGCTTTTCCATCTTGATCAGCTGGTCCTTGTGCTTCGGGTCGTCGGCCAAGTTGACTTGACCGGGTGTGGGCGTCTGACCGACGAGGGCATTGAGCGATGGGTCGTGGTGTTGCGTCAGAAATTCATGCGGATTCTCGGCCAGATTGAACAGTTGTGTCTGGCGGACTTTTCCGTCCAAGACGTCATACTTGATCAGCTTCCAATCGCCCTGTTTGACGCATCGCATGCCCGGTTTCGTCCCGCCACAATAGACGCCGAACAGCGTGTCGCGGACGACTTGTTGTTTGCCGAACAAGACGGGAGCGAAACTGATCCCTTCGTTGGTTTCGGGGGCATCGATGCCGGTCAGGTCGCAGATCGTTGCCAGCACATCCATCAAGTAGATGTTCCCGGGCGCTCGCACGCCCTGCGGAATTCCCGGTCCCTTGGCAATGAACGGGA
The DNA here is from genome assembly GCF_041595215.1 of Stieleria sp. Taxonomy (NCBI): domain Bacteria; kingdom Pseudomonadati; phylum Planctomycetota; class Planctomycetia; order Pirellulales; family Pirellulaceae; genus Stieleria; species Stieleria sp. Next base: position 1,035 of record NZ_JBFHKV010001208.1, read on the forward strand.
CACGCCAGGTGTGTTCGTAAAGGTTTTGTTTGCCTTGCAAACCGTGGCGACCGATCGCCATGCCGTGATCAGCCGTGTAAAAGATATAGGTGTTGTCGAGCTCGCCGAGTTTTTCGAGTTTGTCGAGTACGCGACCGATCTGATCATCGATGTTCTCGCTGCAGGCGAATTCGCGTCCCAGCTCGTTTCGAATCGTTCGTTCGTCGCGCCGTGTCCAGACGCCGCTGACTTTTTCTTCGTCACGTAAGCCGGGGTGACCGTGATGGAACGGGTGCTCGGGCAAGTAATTGACGGGCAGTTGTGGTTGTTTGGGGTTGGCCGGCGGCAGTGAGTCTTTGTCGGTGTGATTCACCGCGCCGTATTTCGCGTTCAGTTCTGAGGTTCCGTCACGCGTGTCGTGGGGGTGTGAAAAACCGAAGTAGATCAAGAACGGATCGGAGTCCTTGGACGCTTCGCGTTGGCCCAGGTAATCCAGGACGCGATCGGCGTGCCAGGCGCTGCCGGTTTCATGAGTGCCGCCACGTTTGGTCGCTTCGTGAACGATCGTAAACAGTTGGTTGGCCGCGTCGTAGCTGTTCCCTCTCTTGCAGGTTCGCATCGTGTCGTAACCGGCGCGATTGAACACGGCGGCCATCGTCTGGTTGGGCAGATCCTTCGGCACCAGCGACGGATTGTCGGCGTTCGGATTCTGTTTGTTTCGTCCGCGATTGGGCAGATGCCAGACGCTGCGTCCGCTCATGATCATGTGACGCGACGGCGTGCACACCGCACCGGACCAGGACCCCATGTGGTGCGCCGCATCCAACACGATGCCTTCGGCGGCCAGTCGATCCAAGTGGGGTGTTTCGAGTTTGGATCGCGTGTTGTAGAGCTGCAAATCAAAGGGTGATTGATCGTCGGCCAAGATGAACAGAATGTTGGGGCGTTTCTTGCTGTTCTTCTGGGCCGCTTTCTTGGTGGCCGCTTTCTGCTGGGCTGCTTTCTGCTGTGCTGCGGTTCGCCGCGCGACGATGCCGGCCAACTTTTCCGCTTCGGCTTTGAGCACTTCCGGCGCGATCGTGGCGGGCGTGACGGTGTGATGATCGATGTCTTCGTCCGCGGCAATGCTGCGGATGCGAATGTTGCGATACCAAACCGGGTCGCCGTGGTCTTGCAGACTCAGGTACCCGCCGCGTTGGGACAGGTCACCGCCGCGCTGTTTCAGCATGTCGACGTTGAAGGCCCACTTGGGATCGTTGTAATCAAAGTCGATGACCTTGTTGCCGTTGAGCCAGTGCTGGATCACCGAATCCTTGCAGACGATGCGGGCTTCGTTCCACTGACCGACC
>NZ_JBFHKV010001209.1:0-2355 GCF_041595215.1 Stieleria sp.
ATTTGACATTCCTCCCGAGTGTGAGGATTGCGGCAAACCAGAATCCGAATGCATTTGTACGCCGGAAGAAAAGGCGCAAGCGGAAGCGAAACGCCAACGCGACGCCGACCGATTGCCGCCAGAAAAACAGACCGCCCGCATCAGTGTTCAAAAACGCAAGGGCGGGCGCAAGGCAACCGTCGTCGAAGGCTTGACCGCCAAGGCGAACGACCTGGCGGACGTGTTGACTCGATTACAAGCCGCCTGCGGCAGCGGCGGAACGGTCAAACCCAAAGAAAACCTGATCGAAATCCAAGGCGACCACGCCGACACCGTTCGCAAAACGCTTGCCGGAATCGGATTCAAAGTGAAACCGACTCGGTAACGCGACGTCGTGCCTGACCGCTTTCAGCGTCACCCCACGTCTTCGGTCGGCGGAATGATTTTCACCGGTTGGGTTTCTCCCAGATCATAGACTTCCAGATCGAAGGCGGACTCGGGCTCGTCGATTTGGTCAATCGCTTCGTCGGTCATTTCCACACGCAGCGTGATCACACCGATCTTGACTTCGCTGCCCGGCAGCAGCACCGCCTTTTCGACGCGTCGATCATCAACGTAAACCCCGTTCTTGGATCCCAGATCGCGGACCACGAGCGATCCGTAGGGATCGATCAGGAACTGGCAGTGTTTGCGGCTGATCGAACCGTCGCTGAGCGTGATCTCGGCCGTCGGACAGCGACCGATGGTCACCGGAGGGGAAAGGACCCACTGTTGTCGGTCGATGCCGCTGGCAGTGTCGACCCAAACGAACTTGTAATTCATCGGCAGCGTTCCACGAAAGAGAAGAGAAGAAGGATCCGCCTGAATGTTCCCGAAAACAAATTTACACCATGGCGCGCCCGGCGTCGAATTCAGTGGCGCCAGAAAATGCACGGACGCCGAAAATCGCGACTCGCTGCCGCTCGACTCGCTCGACGCCCCTCCCGCTCGACGCCCCTCCCGCCCGACGGTGGCGGCGGACTGATGTGGCGGTAGACCCCGTTTCGTTTCCGAGTAGATTGGTCGTCCGCGCTGGCATTTCCCTCCCTTCCCCCCGTTCACGACAAGAATTCATGAAAACCGCTTGGTCCTCCCTTCCCGCCTGGGGCGTGTTGTTGTTTCTGATCCTGATCCCCGATGTGTCGCGAGGTGACCAACCGGTTTCGGTGATCTTTGACACCGACATCACCGGAGATGTGGACGACGTACTGGCGCTGGCGATGCTGCACACGTTGGCCGATCGTGGCGAATGCACGATCACCGCGGTCACGGTTTCGAAGATCAATCCATTGGCCGCACCGTTCGTCGACGCGGTCAACACGTTCTACGGACGGCCGGATCTCCCCATCGGGGTTGCACGTGATGCCCAGCACCGTGACAGCAAGTACCTGGACCTGGTCGAAGAAAAAGAGGGTGACACGTTCCGCTATCCCCACGACCTTCTCTCCGGCGACGACGCACCAGACGCAGTGACGGTGCTGCGTCAAACGCTGTCCGCCGCCGCCGATCAAAGCGTCGCCTTGGTGCAGGTCGGCTTGGCGGCCAACCTCGCCGATCTGATCGAGTCGCCGCCGGATTCGATCAGCCCACTCTCGGGCATCGAACTGGTGCGCCGCAAAGTGCGTTTGGTTTCGGTGATGGCCGGTGCGTTTCGACCGGTCCGCGGCAACACCCATTTCTTGGAGGCGAACGTCCGCAACGGGATCGGGTCGATGCAGCGGTTCGCTCGGCAATGGCCCGCCGACGTGCCAGTGGTCTGGAGTGACTTTCTGATCGGCATTGCCGCGCCCTACCCCCGCGAAAGTATCGCCCGAGACTTTCGGTATCGAGACCACCACATCGTGCCCGAAGCCTATCTGTTGCACAGCGGCCCCAACCACGATCGCCCCACATGGGACCTGACCAGTGTCTTGTACGCCGTGCGACCCGACGACCAATACTTCGGCCTATCCGAACGCGGCACGGTCGCGGTCGACGACGACGGCTTCACCCGATTCACGCCCGACCCGCAGGGACGTGACCGCTACCTGACGATGAACCCCATCCAGACCGCACGGGTCATCGAAGTCCAACGTGCGCTCGTCAGCCAACCGCCGAGAAACTGATCGAGCTGTCCTCCCTTTCTCTCGCACCGTCGGTCGTCGTGCGGTTTTCAGCGTCACCCTCCTGGCAGGAGGATCGAGCGAAGCGAGGGGAGGTCGAACGGCCAATCGCGGTGTTCACTTCGCCGGCCAGGGTCGCGTCCCGAGCCGCAACAACACCCCTGAATGATCAACCACCTAAAAACTGCACGACTTCGTCGGCGGAGCGTTGCTCAGCGTGTCGAAGGGAAGCGTG
>NZ_JBFHKV010001210.1:0-2347 GCF_041595215.1 Stieleria sp.
GCGGACTCGTCGCCTCGTCCACTACGCGGGAATTGAGGAGCGGACTCGTCGCCTCGTCCACTACGCGGGAATTGAGGAGCGGACTCGTCGCCTCGTCCGCTACGCGGGAATTGAGCTGCGGTAGAGCCTAGTCTCCAAGACAGACCAGCTTTCCGTCCTGCGTCGTCAGAAAGAGACGTTCATCGGCGATCGCCAAACCGTCCCAGGCCGGCGGCGGCACCTTTGATTCTTTGATGACGTAACCCGTTTCCGTCGACAGGACTTTTAAACGACCGTCTCGGTGGACGACGTACAGCTTTCCATCGCCCGACAATGCCATCGCGTAGATCTCATTGTGAAGTTGGGTCCCGTATTTGGGCTCCTCCCGGACTTCTTCGGGATCGGCAAAGGGATCATGGACCCAGGCCGAGTTGGTGGAGATGCGTTGGTTGCGATACGGTTTTCCGCCTTCACGGGCCAACTTACCCGCTTCCCATCCGGTGATCCACTTGTTGTTGAAGGACTGAACGTCGTCGGCACTGAAATCACGACGGAAAACGTCCGTACTTCCATCGAGTGAGCTGAAGACTTTGTCGTCTTTGAAAACCGTCAATGGCCGACATGACGCTTCTCCGCTGAAGCGATGTTGATGCCGGGCGCCATAGGTCCAACTGCCGCGTGGAACCCAGACGTCCCCCTTACCGGTATTGAGCCTGGCAAACGCGTTCCATTTGTCGACGTCCACCTGCTTGCCGTCAAGTGACAGGATCCAACGCGACATCGCCAACTTGTCCCCTTCGGCGTGCAGGATGTCAAAGGGATCGAATTCCAAGCCGGAGTTTTCGTAGAAGCCTTTCTGCGGGACGCTGTCGATGCGTTTGACCCAGTGGCGTTTTCCGGTCATCGGATCGACCGCAAAGACCAGGATGCCACCGTCGGCCAAGGGTTGGCGTCCGGCTGCAAAATAGGCGATGCCGTCCATGACCAGAATGGCGCCGGGAACGGGCCAAGGCGATTCGACTTGTCCGTAGGCGACGATTCGCTCGTCGTTGGGGGCGGCACGCATCCGCCAGACCAGTCCGCCGGTGTCGGCGCGAACCGCATACACCCATCCCGCAGCGGTTCCGAACAGACACAGCCCGCGGTGAATCGCAGGCGGCGTATCGAGCCGTCCGTTGGCGGTGAATCTCCAACGCACCTCACCCGATTGCGTGTCCAAAGCGATCAATTCATGCGCGTTGGACCGCGTCACGAAAGCGGTCCCGGCGGCAATCGTCGGAGCGCTCAGCGGGCCTTTGACGACCGGGTTCTCGTTCCAATCGTGCATGATCGGCCCCTTGATTTCGGCATCGGCGGCCAACTCATCGGACAAAACGGCCGTCCACTTCTGACTCAAGCCGTCGGGACCCGATGCGTCTGTGCTGGAACTGCGCCAGCGATCGTGACGGTACAGCGGCCAGTCGTTCGGACCGGATTCCGCCGCGTTCGGGTCGATCTTTGCCGGCCCTGTTTCGAGCACGAAGTCGATCTCGTCGAGTGGACGGTTGGCATCATGCTGTCCCGCTGCGGCTTTCGCCATCGCGACAAAACCGCGTAACATCGGCCAGCAGGTGCAGTGCTTGGGGGTGGTGTAAATCAATCCGTTTGCCGGAATCCAACCGCTGTCGCGCGAACAATTCGCCTTGGTGATCCGATTGGCGATCACTTCTCCCGAGTTCAGGTCGGTCATGTCCAGCTCACCGGCAAACAGATAATTGGGGGTGGCGACGGGAGGAAAACAATGGGCCAGCCCGGCCGGATAGCTCACGCGGACTTCGCCGGTCTTCGGATCAAGTGCGGAGACTTGTGGCGCGGACCGAACGAGTTTGTCTTTGTCCGCCGTGTTCATCTTTCCTCCATGCAGAATCCAGATGTCGTTGTCCAAGAACATCGCTCGTGCCTGGCGGGCGTGATTCATTCCCGGCGGATACTCCTTGGACCAGCGGTGCTCGCCGGTGGTTGCGGACACGACATGAATTCCGTTGCCGGCGTCATGGTCGTTCAACGTTGAAACTTCGAACACCAACAGTCCCTTGGCAATGACGGTACGCGTCGTTTCAATCAACCAGGGGTAGTCATCACGTGTCCAGATTTCGTTTCCCGTCTCGGCGTCTAATACGACCGCGACGGCTTTTTCACCGCGCTTGATGCGTCCTTGAAGAAATGCGACACGCCGGCCATCGGCGACCACATTCCGCGGTTCGGCTGCTTCCACCCGCCACAGTTCCGCCCCGGTTTCGACATGGTATGCCCGTACCGATTGATCATCGGCGGCAATCACGCGCACGCCGTCGAACAAAAACGCACGAGGCGACTTCATTTTTGCGAA
>NZ_JBFHKV010001211.1:0-2346 GCF_041595215.1 Stieleria sp.
CCGCCAACGATTTGCGGTTGATCTGGTCGATCGACGGAAAACCGTTGGAACCGCGAGTGGTTTCGATCGACGCGAAATCAACATCGACCAATCGGCTGACGCACACGATCGATCAGGCCGGAATCCATGAAGTCGCCGCGACGATCGATCGTGGTGACGTGCTGGTCGACGACAATACGCGCAGCGTAGCCGTTGAGGTGATCAACGAGGTCAACGTGTTGTTGGTCGACGGACGGCCCGGCAATGAACCGCTCAGCGGACAAGCCGACTTTTTGGCCATCGCGCTGAGTCCCTTTGCCTTCGGCGGTGATGACCGCCCTGATCCGGTCCGCGCCGCCGTCGTAACGCCGAGACGGTTGGAATCCGCACTCGATGAAAATCCGACTCGCGTCATCGTGCTTTGCGGCGTCGGACAACTTTCCGATTCGGCCAAGCAACGGGTGGCGACCTTTGTCGATCAAGGTGGGGCGTTGGTCGTGTTCGACGGACCGAGTTTGCGTCCAGAGCTTTACAACCAGGTTTGGCGAAACCAGGACGCCGTGCTGTCATTCCCCGCGTCGCTCGGCGACGTCGTCGGAAATCCGGAGGTCGACAGCGGTGCCGCTGAAGAAACGTTTGCCATCGATCAACCGACCTCCCTGTACCAACCCTGGAAGATCCTGGCCCGCGGAAGCGACAACCCGATGTCGGCCGTCAACTTGTCGGCCTATCGTGCATTCACGATCGACGACGCGGAGGAAAGCGATTCGACCGATCGAAGTGTGTTGCTGCGAACCACCGGTGGAGCGCCGCTGGCGGTGATGGATGCCGTCGGCGACGGGACGGTCGTGCAGTTTGCGATTTCGGGAAATGCCGCCTGGACCAACCTGCCGCTGCGGCCCGTTTTCCTACCGCTGATTCAGCAAATGGTTCTCGATCTGGCCGGCAAACGGAGAGACGCCATGATTCAAGTGGGGCAACCGATCGTGATCAGCCCGAATGATTGGCCTGTTCCCAAGACGGAATGGGGCGCCGAAACCCGCGCCCGTTTCGCCGCACGCACGCCGCGAGGACAATTCGAACTCGAGACGCCCGACGCCGGCGAACCCGTGCGTCTGACGGCGACCTATGCCCCTGGTGTTTACACGATTCAAAAACGGGTGACCGATGTTGCCGATCCGGAAAAATCTGAAACCATGGAAACCCTGCGGATCGCGACGGTCGACGCGTCCGAGTCGATGTTGGTTGACGTCAGCCAAGAACGTCAACAAACGTTGGCGAACATTCTCGGCGCGCAGGTGTTCGAAAGCGCCGTGTTGCTGCAGGACGCCGACCGTTCGCGTTCCTTCGGACGCGAGATCTGGCGGGTGATTTTGGTGGCCCTGTTGATCGCGCTGGTCGCCGAGTTGTGGTTGCAGCAAAATCTGGTCGCCCGACGGAAAATCACGGGAGGCACTTCGTGATGGTTTCTCCCTTCGCATCGATCCGCTTCGCCGGAGATTTGCCGGCTTGGTTCGTCGGCATCCTCGCGCTGCTGGCGGTCACCGGAGTCGTCGTGCTTTATGCGCGAGAATCACGCTCGATCCGAACACCGTATCAATACTTGCTGCCGGCGCTGCGCGGAACCGCCGTCGCACTGGTCGTGTTCATCTTGGCCGGACCGGTTTGGCACCGCCGACAGGTGATCGGAACCCTCGGGCGGGTCGTGTTCGCGGTCGATACCTCGCGCAGCATGTCGCTGACCGACAGCCAATCGGAAACCACGGCGGACAATCGTTTGCAACGCGCGACGGCATCGCTGCTTGGCAACGCGACCGAGCCGGGTTGGCTGGAGCAGATCCAGAAGACTCATGCGATCGATGTCATCGCCTTCAGCAACTCCGATCCCGTCTCGATTTGGTCCTCCGATGACCAGACGGAACTGCCGACGGCCTTGGATTGGGCGGCCGACGGTCCGGCGACCAATCTGTCGCGCCCGCTTCAATCCATCCTTTCGACGATCAACTTAGACGCCGCAGCCGGTAAATCTTCAGCCGGTGATTCCTCAGCCGGTGACACCGCCGCTCTGTCGTCCGACGGTTCGGTTGATTCGGTCCGCCGTGCCGCGATCGTGTTGATGACCGACGGTCGTGACACCGAGACGGCGAAGCGATTGGAACGGTCGCCTCCCTCGGTCGCCAAACAACTCGCCAGCGGCGGAACGACGGTCAACGCGCTGGGGTTCGGTTCCGTGGATGAACCACCCGACGTCGGGATTGTCGAAGTCATCCGACCGGAAACCGTCGCAGCCGAAGGCAAATTGGCCGGCCAAGTGATTGTCAAACAATTCGGCCGGCAAGGCGAACCGGTTTTGGTGCGGATTGAATC
>NZ_JBFHKV010001212.1:0-2343 GCF_041595215.1 Stieleria sp.
AATGCGGTCGATCCTTTCCCACACTGACGCCACACCACTTTTCCTTCAACAGCGCTGTCGGCTGGTGTCCGCAGTGTGAAGGCCTGGGCAAGCAAACCGGAACCAACCCGGCCGCCCTGATCGATTCGCCGCGCAAAACGCTCGCCGACGGTGCCGCACTGCTGTGGCCGAGTGTCGATCACGAGGTCTCGTTGTGGTTGTTGCGGGCGTTGTCGCGACAGACCGGCATCCCGATCGATCTGCCGTTCGACGAGCTGACCGCCACGCACCGCCGATTGCTGTTTCACGGGCTGGGCGATCGCTGGATCGAAGTCCGGCAAAGCGATGCGAAACCGAATTCAACGTCCACCGCCAAATTGTTCCGCTTTCGATTCAAAGGCTTTTATCCGGCGCTAGAGGAAGCGTCGCGTTTGACACCGGGATTGCGCGGCAAGCTGGAACAGTTCGTCGACGACATCAATTGCAGTGCCTGCGACGGATCGCGATTGCGTGAAGAAGCGGCCGCCTGTCAGTTTCGCGGTTGGACGATGGCCGATCTGGTTCACATGCCGCTGGATCGTTTGGATGGCGTCGTCACCGATTGGAAACTCGATCGCCGGGAGAAAAAGATCGCCGGCGAATTGGTGCGTGAAATCCAATCGCGCGTGCGTTTCCTGTTGGACGTGGGACTGAACTATTTGACGCTGCATCGCGGTGCGGCGACGCTGTCCGGCGGCGAGGCGCAGCGAATTCGATTGGCCGCCCAACTCGGCAGCGGATTGTGCGGGGTGCTGTACGTGTTGGATGAACCCACGATCGGGCTGCACCCCCGTGACAACTTGCGTCTACTTTCGGCGCTGCATCGATTGAGAGACTTGGGCAACACGCTGTTGGTGGTCGAACACGATCGCGACGTGATCGCCGGCAGCGACTACCTGTGCGATTTCGGGCCACGCGCCGGTCGGCATGGCGGCCGAATCGTGGCCGAAGGCCCACCGACAAAATTGTCGCCGGTCGAACGAAGCGTGACGGCCGGATACATCAACGGCACCAAACACATCCCGTTGCCGTCGGTACGACGCCCGGTGATGACCGACGGTGGCAAGCCGCTGGTCGATTACCTGACCCTGATCGGCGCGTCGGAAAACAACCTGGATCACGTCGATCTGAAATTGCCGATGGGCGTGTTGACGGTTGTGACCGGGCCCAGCGGCAGTGGCAAGAGCACGTTGATCGAAGGCACCCTGTACCCGATCCTGGGCAAGCGTTTGCATCGGCTAAGGATGAAACCCGGACGTCACGAAAAAATCGAAGGCCTCCGCCACGTCGATAAAGTGATTCGTGTCGATCAATCACCGCTGGGCAACACGCCCAGCAGCAATCCGGCAACCTACACCGGCGTGTTTGATACGATTCGAAACCTGTTCGCGTTGATCCCCGAAGCGGCCGAGCGAAAGTACACCGCGCGAACGTTCAGCTTTAACGTCCCCGGCGGACGCTGCGAGACATGCGAGGGCAGTGGTCAACGTAAAATCGAGATGCATTTCCTGCCGGACGTTTGGGTGCCGTGCGAGGAATGCGGATCGCGGCGGTACAACGAAGACGTGTTGCAGGTGAAGTATCACGGCAAGTCGATTTCGGACGTGTTGGCGATGTCCTGTGGCGAAGCGGTGGAGCTGTTCGCCTCCGAACCCCGCATCACCCGCGTGTTGCAAACCCTGTGTGACGTCGGATTGGATTATGTCACGCTGGGCCAATCCGCTCCGACGCTGTCCGGCGGTGAAGCCCAACGGGTCAAACTGGCGTCGGAACTCGCCCGTCCGGGCACCGGCAAAACGTTGTACCTGCTGGACGAACCGACGACCGGCTTGCACTTTGACGACATCGCGAAACTGCTGGACGTGATCCAGCGTCTGGTCGACTTGGGCAACACCTGTGTCGTCATCGAGCACAACCTGGACGTTGTCAAATGCGCCGATTGGGTCATCGACATGGGGCCTGGTGCCGGCGTCGACGGCGGCAAGATCGTCTTCGAAGGCACACCCGAACAACTGGCCGCGACAGCCGAACGGTCAAACGGCGAACCGGTTTCCGTCACGGCGCCCTTCGTCGCCGAGGCGCTCCAGCCGTCGGCGAAAAAGTCGAAACCGACTGCCGAATCCGTCGCCGAATCCGTCGCCGAATCCGTCGCCGAGTCCGGTTCCGGACGGTTGCGAATCGACGCAGCCAGTCGCCCAGAGACCCGTTCTCGAGGATCGAAAACGGCCGCCAAGTCGAACGGGCAAGCGAAAAAGGCGACACCGAAACGCAAGAAGAAGAAACACGACGCCAATACGATCTGGAAAACGTTGGGGCGGAAATGGC
>NZ_JBFHKV010001213.1:0-2342 GCF_041595215.1 Stieleria sp.
CAAGATGCAACTCAACGAAAGCGGCGACCAAATGTTGATTTCGTTCGTCAACAATTTGCGGATCATGGACCTGAAGACGGGCGAAACACTCGATGAATATTCGCGTGAGGGCGGAGCACCGATTGCGCCGAACGGTCTCAGCTATCCGGCACCCGATTACGCCCTACTGGACAACCATTTGTTGTTGCACATTCCATCACGAATCACCGTCTGTGATTACAAGGACGCGGCGGTGATCACGTCGGTCGGCGGAACCGAGTTTGTGGGGTTGCTCTCTGACGGCGGGGGGCTGATCGTTCCGACTTCGATCCCCCACCCCAAAGCGACCGAAGTCCTGCGGCAAGCCGTGGATGATCCGAGCGTGTTTTTGATCCATCCCGGCGTCAACGTTGCGATGGATGCCAGCGGCGTCCCCGACAAATACCGGGCGGAGGTCGAACAGAATCTGAAAAATGCCATTGCAAAAGCCGGATACAAACTGACCAATGGGGCCGCCATCAAGATCAAGGCAGCCATCAGCGGCCCCAAGAACGAAGCCGTTTCTTACATCGCCCGGGGAGCCTATGTGGCGAAGGTTTACCAATCGACGCTCACGATCGAAAGTGACGGCACCCAGGCTTGGTCGCGTTCCGCCGGCAACATTCCCATGATGCTGCAAACGAAACGTGGACAGTCGATTCAAGAGAAATTGGACGAACTGGGAAAACGTCCCAACACGTCCTTCTTCGAAACCGTCGCGCTACCAAAATTGTTACAAGCACCGACGAAATCATCGTCAGGCAACACCCAAAACGCGCTGCTGGTTTCCAAGTTCACGTTGCGCGGGTTGGTGGATTCTGAATGAGCCCCGCTTCGGCGCTTGCCGTGTGGTGCAAATCGGACGTTCAATCCTTCGCGTCACTCACGGTGAAATCAGAAAACACGGCGTGCGTGTCGACGACGCGCAGCCCCGCGCTGCCCGATTGATAGCTTTCGTCCAACACCGAAACACGCTGCCGGCCGTTGTGCGTCACCGTGATCTGATTGCCCTTCATCTGGACACGTAACGCTTGGGGCTGCGCGACATCGATCTGCGTGGATTGCCGCGCCAGCTCGGTCCAGGCGGATCCGTTCATCTTGCCGACGATCACCAACCCGGTCTTCGGGATCAACCCGGCAAAGTAGCCACGCTGGGCATCGTAACCGACCGCCGGACCGCTGCAGCGAAACAAAACGCCTGCATCGCGAGCATTTGCTTCACCTTGGAAGTCGATCGTGACGTCAGCAACACAGTCTGCAGGGCATGGATCATCGAGCACCACTTTTTCGCCGCTGCGATAGTCGTTGATCGGATCACGGGGAACGCGGCCCAGATGCAATCCCTCCGGTCCGACTTCAATGAACTGATGATGCCCAAAGAAAGACCAGGTCGCATCGCTCGCGTCGTCACCGAACAAACGAGTCGGTAACGAAAGCTCTTGAGGTGTTTCGCCGGAGGGCCGATCCAGCCACTCGCCGGCCCGGATCGGAGACTCCAGAAACGGAAATCCCCGCCGCCCCACCTTCATCGGCTGGACGTAAACGGCGCGACGCCAGCCGGGGTTGCGATCTCGCTTGGCATGAAACACGTGCCACCACTGATTGTCGTCCAATGATGGGACAAAACACGAGTGCCCGACTCCATAGACGTCGCGTGTCCCCTCGAACAATGGCTTGTCTCGCTTGGTCCACGAAGCGGGATCCAACGGATCGCCTCCGGTAAACTCCAAGATGCCCAACTTGTACGTCGGCAACCAAGAGGCACCGCATGAGTACACGATTGACGTTTTGTTCTTGGATTGAAACACCTGCGGGCCTTCATTCAACCCGCGCCCGGAATTCCCCGGTTCGGTCAGTTCCCAGGGGTAGTCGTCGTTCTCGCACAGCCGGACTCGCGGGCCGCCCAATTCGGTCGGCGATGCGAGCGGGGCGATGTACAGGTACTGCCGATCGGTTCCCGGCGCATCCCAGCCCGACCAAACGGCATAGCGTTTTTCGCCATGCGTCAACACCGTCATGTCGATGGCCCAGACGTTGGGGGAAGCACCGTCCGGGCCGTCACCGGTTGCCAACGGCCCGAACAACTCGTACTCGCCCAGCGGGTCATCATCCTTGGACTTCAGCACATACGTCAGATGGTTTCGGTTCTGGCCATCGGAGGCCGCAAAGTAGACGTACCAATGACCGTCCAAGTGGTGCAGTTCCGGCGCCCAGATCTCACGCGAATAGGGGCCGGACGGCGGTGCCGTCCAAACGATGTTGGGCTTGCCCATCGACGTCAATCGATCGGTGGCCTGAATCGAGATCGCCCGGTTGCCGTGGGA
>NZ_JBFHKV010001214.1:0-2340 GCF_041595215.1 Stieleria sp.
CCACGATTCGAACAATGCCGCCATCAGCAGGTACGTGATCAGGATCACCAACACAAACTGGCTGGTCAACACACTGATCAAGCTGTCAAGATTCCAGCCCGACCATTGGCCCAGGAACGTCGCCTGCATCTTGCTCAGCTTGTCCGCCGTCCCGGCCAAGTTGACTTGATAGCCGCCCCCGAGTTGACCGCTATCGGTCAGCGGTTGCACGATCTCACGTCTGATTTGTTCCATCGCATCTTCCAACGCGATTTCGGGCGGCGGAGACACTTCGATGGTGATTGCACGGACGCGTTCGCGGTGATTGACCTGTTCGGGACCGCTGGCCAACTCCACTTTCGCGAGGGCGGCCAACGGAATCAGTTGTCCTCCAGGCGTCGCGATCGGCAACGCTTCAATTTCTTGCGTCGTGTCGGCGTATTCCAATTCACCGATGATCGTCAGGTCAATTTTTTTTCCATCCAGGTAGTAATCACCGGCATAGGCACCGTCGATCAGACAGTTGGCCGAGAACCCGAGGTCGCGACTGCTGACACCCATCTGGGCCGCCTGGACCAATTTGGGCGTGATGTGGATTTCCGGGCTGGACAAATCCAGGCTCGGAATCGGCCGTGCTTGAGCGGTCGGCATGATCTGCTTGACCTTGCCGATCGTCTGTCCCCCCAACGCGACCAACTTGATCAAGTCCGGTCCGGTGATCTCAATCTCGATCGTTCGTCCGGCGGTCAGCCCTTGTTCGAACAGACTCGATTGCTTGGCGACGGCAAAGGTCCCCGGCATCGAAGCACCGACTTGTTGCACCAGCGGAACGAGTTCACCGGCGCGCTGACCATCGTAGGCCCGAATGCCCATGAACACCTGCCGTCCGCGGGCGACAAAGAAAAAGTCGCCGATGGCGGGGAAGTCCAATGCGGCGGCTTCGGGACTTTCGGGATCCACATCCCAGTAGGGACGCAGTGCGGTTTCGACGGTCTTGCCGGCTGCGGTCAACTGATCCAGGTTGTATCCCGGCGGCGGCAGCAAAATCCCGAACACCAGGTTGCGGTTTCCGGTCGGCAGATACTCGACCTTGGGCCAAAACGACCAACTGATTCCGACTGCCAGCAGAACCAACGTCGCAGCCACCCCAAGCCGGCGCAATACGCCGCGTTGGATCCAGTCATTGAATCCGACGGTGCCCCGAACAAAGGTTTCGCCCAACGCATGGACCGGCCACAAGATGAATTGTGTGATGCGATGGCTGCTTTGCCGCGAGGATGGGTCCGACGGGTCGTCACGATCGGGTTGGGACTGAAACAGCCGCGAGGCCGCGGTCGGAATCACCGACATCGAGATCAGCAACGACAACGCGACCGCGGCGCTGATCGCCAGTGCGATGTCCCGGAACAGTTGTCCGGCTTCTTCCTGGACAAACACGATGGGCAAGAACACGGCAACCGTCGTGATCGTCGAGGCGGCGATCGCGCCCCAAACCTCTTGGGTTCCCCGCACGGCCGCGGTGACTGCGGATTCGCCCGACTTGAAATGGCGGTAGACGTTCTCCAGCACGACCACGGCGTTGTCGACCAGCATGCCCACCGCAAACGCCAACCCGGCCAAGCTGATCACGTTCAATGATCGGCCCAGCACACCCAGCACCAGGAACGATGCGATGATACTGGTCGGGATCGCCAACGCCACCACCAGCGCACCGCGGGCGAACCAGAACCCGGCAACCAGAATGATCGCGATACAGATCAAAAAGAACCAAGGCGACAGGTAGGCCGCCGCCAACGAGCTTGCGATGATCAACGGGATCGTCACGATCGTCCGCACGCCCAAGTGCAAAAACAGCATCAACACGATCATCGTCAACGCACCGCCGATGAAGATGTTCTGTTGCACCAACTCGATCGACGAATAGATGTACTCGGTTTCGTCGTAGACCTGAGTCAGTTGCAGCCCCCGCGGTTTTAAAATGTTTTCATCGATGTCCTGATTGGCGGCGCGTAAGCCGGCCATCACGTCCAACACGTTGGCATCGGTTTCGCGCAAACAGTTGATCGCGATACTGGACTCACCGAATCGTCGCACCAGTCCGTCGGGCTTCTTGTAACCCAATTCGACTTTGGCAACATCGCGGACGAAGACGGGTGCCCCGTTGGTGACCGACAACAACTGTTGTTCGACCTGTTCCGGGCTGCGGAATTGGCCCATCGCACGCACGACCCACCGCCGTTTGCCTTCCCAAAAATCTCCCGCCGACGTGTCTTTGTTTTGACCCTGCAAGACGTTCCGGACATCAGCCAACGTCAACTGTCTGGCAGCCAGCTTTTCGGGATCGACGATGACTTGCAATTC
>NZ_JBFHKV010001215.1:0-2340 GCF_041595215.1 Stieleria sp.
CGCGCAGCCAATCGTCTCAGCTCGTCGTAAACCAGCGGCAACAACCGGCTGGCCGCTTGCGGGTCGCCATCATCGATCGCTTGCAAAATTTGCGTGACATCATCATCCATGGCCACAGTATAGATCGACCTTCGGCAGAGAGCACGTGCCGGCAGAGTACAGGTGGGAACCGCTCTTACCAGTTGACTGGAAAAGCGCGCACTCTAACGAGACGCAGGTGATGCATCCGTTTCGAATCGCATTTCACCCCACAGATTCGGTGAAAGCATGATTTCGCCGGGAATGTCATCCACCAAACCGGTGCTTTTGTTGGACCAATACGAACGCAAATTGGTGTCTGTGCCCTCGGCATCGCCATACGTGACGCCGAAATCGGCCCGATAGGTTTGTCCGGCCTGGGGATGCAAACCGAGATCGCTGAGCAAGACGGAGACCTTTACTTCGTACCCGCCGCCGCTGGTTTTGGCTTCGATCGCAGCGTCGGGCAGCCGCCGAACGTTGTCGACTTTCTCACCGCGCCAGGGCGATGTGAATTCGACGGGGTTCTTGCCGCCCCGTTTGCGGTGTTCGTACAGGACCGCGATCGGCTGACCGTCCAACGGCGCGATCATCAACCGTTTGTCTCCTTCGCCAGGACCGCTGCGTTTGGGCGAGAGCTGTGGGTCGGTCGCGATTTGTAGATCGACCGAGTCGCCGGTCGCAAACAGCTTGGTCCAATCGCGGCCGTTGTTGATCCACGGCGAACGATCTTCCACCCGATAATGCAGGTGCAGATGCGTGGCATCGACGTTCAGGTCCAGCTGGACGCGGAACTTGCCACTTTTGTCCCACTGCAACGTTCCAGGCACGTCGACTTTCTTCGCTGCCTGGCCGTCCGCAGCGCGTCGCAGGTTTTGCCGTTGGGCCGCGAGGATCTGTTCTTTGCTGACGTCGATGGATCCCGAGATGCGCGTGATGTCGCTCAAGCCCGTCAGCTCATAGATGCGGTACGGTCCGTGGCCGATCTGCACAAAGTACCGCCCGTCGGTCTCGGAGCGACCAAAGCTGCCGCCGAAGATTTCGCCGCCCAGCCGGTATTCGTTGTTCTGGTAACTCACACGTACGTCAACAAAGGCCTCGTCGAGATACAACCCATCACTGGTCAGCAGAAAGCAGCGACCATGGTTGCCGTTCAAAAAGAACACGTCGCTTTGATCGTCCAGCGACGCCAGACCGAGAATGCCGAGTGTTCCCTGCATCACGCCGGGTTCGGGCAGCGGTGCGTCGTGTGATCCATGGACGTTGCTCCACTGGTTCGGAAAACTCCAGAGCGATGCTCGTGGTTCGCTCGGCGGACCAAGCGATTTGACCGCGGAGCCATCGACGGCGGTTTGATACGCATTCATTTCCGGATCGGAATTAAAAATGAAACGTCCGAAACGATCGCGCACCGTGGGCACGCCGTTGCGTTTGTAGCCGGGTGTCAGGTCGATCGGCGTTGCCTCGGCAATCGCTTCATCCAAGGTGGGGTAATTGGGCACGCCGTTGGGCGAGAAGCCGCGCGGTCGGATCGCCACGATTGACACTTGCTGGCCGTCGGCAAGCGGCAAGTACAGTGTCAATGACGTTTGCAAATGCCCCCATGATCCACCGCCCAACGCCAGATTGTCGCCGCAAAAATCAAACTCGTTCGGTTGGGTTTGGCCGTCGCCATTGCGATCGACCCACAACAGGCCCATGCCGCGCTGGGACCACGGTTTTCCGTCGCCCTTGGTACCAGGCTTTTCCTGGGCCCGTTTCTCCGGCCATTTGGCATAGAACGCATCGATGTAGGCTTGTGGCGGGTCCCATTGGCAACCGTAGGCAAAGTGATGCGTGTCGGACACGGCGACGATGTCGTGGAGCGTCCCGTCGGGAAGGACTTCGGAGATCAATGAAATCTTGCCGCGGGCGCAGACAAAGGTCCGGCCGGCTTCACGGAAAAAGAGATAGCTGTGTGGTTCGTAGTTGCCGAAGTGGCCTTCTTGCAGCGACACGATGTGGGTCGGCCGCGCCGAGCCTTGTTCCACATCGACATCCCAGAAACAGCCCAGCCCGATCCAGCGGCGTGGGTTCTCGGGATCGAACCCTGAACCGTCGCCTCCGTAGTGTGGCATGCCGAACTTTTCATAGACGACCTGGCTTGTCGACGCCGCATCCCACGCCAGAACACGTTTCGGGTTCCAGCGTTTTTCCGTCACCCAAAGTTTGCCGGCGGGTCCGAACACAAGCCCGGCGGGATGGACCATTCGCTTTGGATCGTAGGCCCCCTTGTACGGCCCGCCGGGGGCGCCGATCGTCGCGACCAAGCTGCCCTCCGCG
>NZ_JBFHKV010001216.1:0-2336 GCF_041595215.1 Stieleria sp.
CATTGGTGACTCGGTTGGTCAAACGCCGATCGGGCACGGTCCGGTCGAGCTTGATGGGAGTCTTGATCGGGATGCTGCCCGGCGCCGGCGCCGATATCGCATCGTGGGTCACATTCGCCGCGGCCAAACGTGGTCGTGGTTCGAAGGCGGATCGGGAATCGATCGATGCGATCGGAGACGCCACAACGGCCAACAGTGCTGCCTTGGCTGGAGGCTGGATACCGACGTTGGTGTTTGGCATTCCCGGTGATTCCATCACGGCGATCGTGATCGGGGTGTTGTTGATGAAGAACGTCACACCGGGGCCAGCAATCTTTGAGAGTCAACCGTCGCTGGTGTACGGCATTTACCTCGTGTTTCTGATTGCGAATCTCGTGATGTTGCCGGTCGGCTTCCTGGCCATCCGATTGGGACTTCGTCTCGTCCGGATTCCCAAGCAGATTCTGCTTCCGATCATCGTATTGTTTTGCGTCACCGGCTCTTATGCACTCAATGCCAGCCTGTTCGACGTCGGAATCATGTTGGCGATGGGACTGGTCGGGTTCGTTTTGAATCGGCGGGGATTTCCGCTCGGCCCGGTGGTCCTGGGATTGGTGCTCGGCGGGCCACTGGAGGAACGTTTGATTCAATCGCTGACCGCGTCCGGCGGAAACCCATTGGGTTTGTTCCATCGCCCGATCGCCGTCATGTTGGCGATCGTCACAGCCTTCATCATCGCAAGCATCCTACGGCGATCGATTCAGGAGCTGCGTCGGAGTGAGGCTACTTGACGGTTCGTCTGCCCGCCCGCGTTCTACGCCAAGACCGAGGGCGTTGACGTGGCGATCGTGAGCGATCATCCCGCCGATGCGGGCGGCTACGACAGAGACGCGTCGATGACTCGCATCACGTTCCCGCCGATGACCTTGCGGATCACCTCGTCGCTGTGACCGCGTTGAACAAGGCCGACGGTGAAGAGAGGCCAGTTGGTCCAGGAGAGACTTTGGTTCATCTGCGAGGTTGTTTTGAAGTCATCGTCCGGCCAAAGCATGCGGAATTCTTCGCGGCGTCGCGGTTGCTTGGGAACCTTGGCGTTTTCCATCGCGGAATCTTGCGAGGTGTAGGAGACGTCCGTGCCGATCGCGACCGCATCGGGGCCGAACGTTTTGATCCCATAGTCGATGTGATCGAGCAGCGCGCTGATGTCGCCCGCCCCACGCAGGTACCGTGGAATACAGCAAATGCCGATGTAGCCGCCCGAGTCGACGATCGCCTTGATCACGTTGTCGGGCTTGCTGCGGAAGTGCGGGTAAATCGCGCCGCACGTTGAATGGCTGGCCACGACGGGACGCGAAGAAACTTGCGCTGCTTCCAGGCTGGTTTGCCACCCGCTGTGGGCGCAGTCCGGAATCACACCGACGCGGTTCATTTCGGCAATCGCCTTGCGACCGAAATCGCTCAAGCCGGCGTCGCTTTTTTCACCGCAACCGTCACCGATCATATTGCGTCGCTGATACGTCAAATGCATCATCCGAATTCCCAGCTGAGAGAAAACGCGGACGTACCGCAGTTCGTCTTCGACCGACACCCATTGCTGGACGAGGGGGACGCCGTTCCCGGTCAAGTAGTAACAGTGGCGGCGCTGTTTCTTAGCCGTCCGAATGTCGTCGGGAACGGCAGCCTTGAACACGAACCCTCTCATCAAATCGGTTGTGTACGTGTGCCTGGCCAATCGCTTGATCAACCGCATCGGGTCTTGTCCCTCTTCACCGGCGTTGTTGAACACACAGGTCACGCCGGACGCCCGCCAGGCATCGCGAAACTCTTGTTCTTGGACCGGGTCGGAGACAAATCGCGTCATCGTCATCTCTTCACGCATGTCCTTGATCTCGATCGCTGAAGCCCCCGCTTCGATCGCGGCGGCAAGTGCGTCGCCGTCAATTGCGGCTCGTGGTCCAAACCCATAGGCATCGAACACGATCGACTCGGCGTGCAGTTTCATGCCCCGATCGATTTCCGCCTTGGAGGGTTTCAGGATCCCAAGGGCAACCTCACGCGACTGGTGGATTTTGGGGTTAAGACGCTCGGTCAATTCGGTAATCGGATCACGCGTGAGAGAGTCTTGAGCACGGATCGTTGGCCGGGACATGGCCAACGCGGACGCTCCGGCAAGCGTGCCAAGGAATTGCCGGCGAGCGATGGTGTTGCGAAGGTAGGTTGACATAGCGGACAACGTTCTGGGGGAGGCTGATACGGGAACAGGGGAAGGGGGCTAACACTATAGGGGATTCCCGGTCACTGCTACGCAGCGACATTGGGCGGCTGAAGCCTGCACACCAGCGCATGTTGGTGTCCAG
>NZ_JBFHKV010001217.1:0-2336 GCF_041595215.1 Stieleria sp.
ACGTTGCTGCAGTCGGTGCCATTGCCGGGCGGCGCCACTCGCGTCGAAATCTATGACGGCCTCATCTATGCAGGGTCGCCGCAAAGCGACCGACTGCACATCATCGATTTAGCTACCGGCGAGTTGCTCGAATCGATCACCATCGGCGGCGGCATCGTGGACCTGGCCCGCGAAGGTTCCATCCTGTATGCCCTGACCGGCAACCAACAACTTCGTGCCATCGACATCAGCCATTTCAGCGCGGTCGTGCGCGGCTCTCTGACGTTGCCGCAAGCCGGCCGCAAAGTGTTCGTCGGCAACGGGGTCGCCTACATCGGCGCCGACCCAGGTTTCGGACAAGGGTTCATGACGGCCAATGTGGCCGATCCCGACAACCTGATTCTGCTGAGCGATGTCGACGCCAATAATATCGCCGGCACCGCAATCGTCGCCAACGGTTCCGGTTTGGGCATCTCCGTCGGCGATCTGGGCTTCGGCGTCGACAGCGTGCTGCACGTCGTGGATGTCTCCGATCCGACCGATACAAGTGCTTTCGTGACGCAGTATTCGTTGCCGTCCGATCCACGAAGTGTCGCCTTGGGCGCCGGCATCGCCTTTGTCGCCAACGGTGTCAACGGATTGCAAGTCGTGAACTATCGTTCGTTCGATAATCTCGGCCAAGCTCCCGTCATTTCGATCTCAAGCCCGGTTCAGGATGTTGATGGGGGCGCTGCCGGCATTCAGATCGTCGAAGGAACTTCGATTCCGATTCAAGTCTCGATCACCGACGATGTCCAGGTTCGAAACGTCGAACTCTTGGTCAACGGACAAGTCGTGCAAAACGACGTGGCGTTCCCCTTTGACTTCATCGCCATCGCCCCCGCATTAGCCGGCGGCCCCTCCTCGGTCTCCATCCAAGTTCGGGCAATCGACACCGGTGGCAATACCTCGCTCTCGAACATCTTGTCCTATGACTTGGTCGCCGACTCCATCGCACCATCGGTGATCGGCACGACCCCGCAATCCGGACAGAAGGTTTTCTTCACCCCGTCGATTGATGTTCGCTTTGACGAACCGCTGAACACAGCCCTTGTCAACGCGGGCGGTGTCTCACTGATTTTCCTCGGCGCCGACGGAGTGGTTGGCGGTGGCGATGACCAGACGGTCCCGCTGCGATCCGTCGAATCCCGAGTGCTGGGACGTCGCCTTTCGATCTATCCGGCCAATCTGCTGGACACCGGAAACTATCAAGTCACCCTCGACCCGGCGATCGTCGCCGATCGCGCCGGGAACCACCTTGCCGCCCCCTTCAGTTTCGAATTCACAATCCGTCCGGCCAGTGATTTGAAGGCCCAGAGCGGGTTCCCAAGGATCGGACGTGCACCGTCGGCCAATGCCGGTCAAGAAATCGGATTCCACTTTCCCGGCGGTGTCGATGAAAACTTGCGAGTGACCTTTCCCACAATCGATGTCAACGGCAACCTCGGATCAATTGAGGTTGCCCCGTCACGATTCGACGGCACCGTCAACAACGCCTTCTTTGTCGTCCCAATGAACGCCACAACGGGAGACATCAACAGCACCGCGTTTGTCGACGGGCCATTGCCATTGCAGATCGTGCCGACGCTTAACGACGTGCGTCAAGATTCGACGCTTTACCACAACGGGCAGCTTGTGTTGTTCGGCAGCGGTTTCGCCGAGGGCGGCGTGACGATCCACTTCGGTGCCCAGTCGTTGATCGACGGCAGTACCTCCAGCGGACCGGATGTCTATTACAGCGCCGACTTCAGCTTCGAAAACGGCAGCATCTACTTGACGGTTCCAACCGCAGTGCCCTTTGGTCCGATCAGCGTCAGCACCCTCGGTGGCACCAGCGCTGCGTTCCCGTTGACGTTCAGCGGCATCAACGCGACTGCCGACAGCGGCACGCCCGCCAACGCCCTTGAGGCCTCCGCCAACCCCGGGCAGGCGATCACGCTCGCCGGCAGCGGCTTCGATGCGTCCAGTGACGTCGTGTTCCAAGTCATCGACATCAACGGCAACGTCAGCCAACAAGTCGTTCGCCCGCTGGCCGTTGAGCCCGATGGATCGCAACTGACCGTCGTCGTCCCGATGAACGCCTTCACCGGAACCGTCGGCGTCGTCGGCGACCAGAACAACACCCAAGCACGCTTGCAGATCGTGCCCGTGCTTGACAACGTCGACTTCACCTCGATCGCTGCCGACCGATCCAGCGGACAAGTCATCCTGTCCGGACGCGGATTCGTCGAAGGCAACAACAGTGTTTACACGTTCGGTGGCATACAGTTGACCGATACGGGTGTCAGCGAGGGTCCCGACGTGTACTACAGCGTCGA
>NZ_JBFHKV010001218.1:0-2335 GCF_041595215.1 Stieleria sp.
GGTGATCGAAGGCACGGCGACGGTTTCCGAAGACGGTCTGTCGGTCACCTCGGATCCCGGAACGGGAATCACCAAACCGGGTTGGCATGGACTGACACCGCCGGGCAATCGAGGCAGAAGTGACATTCCCAGGAAGGGTGGCGGTGCTAGTGGATCCGGCAATCCGCCCGGCCCTGCCACTCCATCGTTTCCGCCGGGTGGGACAGGTACTGGCGGTCCAAATGGCCCAGGCACCGGCGGCCCAACCGGTGGCGGAAACACTGGCGGCGGAGGCACCGGCAGCTCGCGACCAGGGTTCCAGATCGATCTTCGCTATGTCGATCAATCGCTTACTGCAAGTCAACAACTGGTTTTTGAGCAAGCCGCTCGACGCTGGGAGCAGATCATTGTCGGCGATCTCCCCAACGTGATGACCGATATCGGACTGGTTGATGACCTGGTCATTGACGCATTTGCCGTCGCGATCGACGGAGTGGGAACGGTTTTAGGAAGCGCCGGTCCGACCGTACTACGCTCCGGCTCGAGTCTACCGGCTCGCGGCCGAATGCGTTTCGACAGCGCGGACATCGCCTCTCTGGAATCTTCGGGTCAATTGTTTTCAGTCATCCTTCACGAAATCGGCCATGTGTTAGGAATCGGCACGATATGGACGAGACTCAATCTTCTCAGCGGGGCAGGCGGTGCCGATCCGCGATTTACCGGTGCGAATGCAGTCGCTGCGTACAATTCGATTTTTGGTCTCTCCGCTACTTCGGTGCCCGTCGCGAATACAGGTAGCGCCGGCAATCGAGATGGTCACTGGAGGGAAAGCACGTTTGACAACGAATTGATGACGGGCTTCGTGGAATCCGCCGGCATCGCCATGCCGATCAGCCGGATCACGGTAGGTTCGCTGGTTGATCTCGGATACGTCGTGAACTTTGCCGCGGCTGACCCCTACTCCCCGCCACCCCCGCCGCCCCCGCCGGATGGTCCGTTGTCGATCGAATCTGGGGAAGCGGCACTCGAAGAGGAACCGATGGATCCTCCAACCGAGGTTTCGCCGATTGGATTTTGGGGTGATTTTGGAACCAACCTTTCACCTGTCACTTCGAACCGTGTTGCCGTGACATCGGACACGCTCTACACAGCGGCGCTCGGTTATGGTTGGGTTCTCGGACCGGGCGAAGTTGTCGCCAGCGTTGACCGCGGCGCGTCTGCCGGCACGACCGATTTGACGCGGGACTTTGTCACCACGCGTCGCGCAACCTTCGTCCGCGATCTGCCCAATGGCATCTACGACGTCACGATTTCCTTGGGCGATTCCGCTGAATCCCAGTCGCAAGCACGTGTTTATTTGGAAGGCGACTTACGAGGCAACGTGAGTCTGCGTGCGAATCAGTTCGCCAGTTCCACGTATCGCGTGACGGTCGTCGATGGACAGCTTACCATGCTGTTCGACAGCGAGTCATTGGCTGCGATCAACGGAATCGACGTGAACTTGGTCACGGACCAGAATTTTGAGACCGGCGGAACTTCCGAATTAAGCGGCCGCTTTTACTTCGCGATCGAGAATCTCAACAACGGATTCGTGATGCGAGGCGAAACAAATCTTGGTTTCGGTGGGGCACTCTGTCCCGATGGCGTCTTCTTGGCTTCCAATACGCCCTACCGGCAATGGGTGTATGAGGTTGCGACAGGGAAAATCGGTGTCAGCGATTTCATCACGCCCGAGAGCGGTGTTAGCTTTGAAATGCCGGTCATTATCCTTGGTCCACCAACGGGACGAGACCTGGACAACGATGGGCTCGATGAATACGTCGAGTTTATCGTCGGCACGTCGGATACGTTGGTCGACACCGACCACGATGGAATAAGTGATGCCGCCGAAATCGCTCAAGGTTTGGACCCGCTGACCGGCAGGTCGCTGACCACGGGTGTCGTCGCTTCGATGAGCTTGCAGGGCGCGGCAACGGAAATCGCCTTGGTGGGTTCTGTGATCAGTGGAACTCAGCAGACGGCCTACATCGCAACCGGAGACTTCGGGCTCGCCGTCATCGACGCCAGCCGATTCCTGTCTCCCATTCTGCTCAGCCAATTGGACTTGCCCGGCTTCGCGACAGACGTGGCGGTCGATGCGACCCGCAACCTGGCCGTGCTGGCGACCGGATTTGCCGGCTTGCAAATCGTCGATGTCGCCGCTGCGACTTCGCCGACGTTGCTGCAGTCGGTGCCATTGCCGGGCGGCGCCACTCGCGTCGAAATCTATGACGGCCTCATCTATGCAGGGTCGCCGCAAAGCGACCGACTGCACATCATCGATTTAGCTACCGGCGAGTTGCTCGAATCGATCACC
>NZ_JBFHKV010001219.1:0-2333 GCF_041595215.1 Stieleria sp.
ATTGCAGGTTTTTATCGTTGACGTCGGCGCGATACCGTTCTGCCTCGCGGTGGGCGGGTGAATGGTCGATCGCGATGCCTTGTCCCCAAGCGTCGGCCGCCGCAGTTGCGACGTGTTCTCCGTCGATGGTCAATTGGTACGTGCCGGCGGGCAAGTGTTGCACCACGATCGTATCGCGATGAAAGGCCAGCGGCGGGGGCAACGGCTGGTCGGTCGGCGGCGGCAACCGCGGCGCGGTCGTCTCGGTCCCGCGAAACGTGATTTCGGGATCAGCGGCTTGAAAAACATCGACCGCCAATTCCGAGACTTCGACGCCTCGTCCCTGCCCCGTCTTGGCTCGCGCGTCGATCGTGATCCGCCACGGCCGAAAATGATCCGGCTGATCCGATGCCAGCAACTGGCCCGCAAATTCGTGGCTGATCGCCCAGTAGCCGAATCGATTCAGATGAATGCCGTTGGTGGTCAAATTTGGACCGACCGGTTCATCCATCAGGTAAAGGGACGTTTCAAACAGATTGACGAACGGGATTTCCGCAGCCGCTGCGACCTCGTTTGCCGCCTGCGTGTATGCCCTCAAGACGTCGTTCCGCACATCGCGATCGGGCGTCAGTTTGCCGAGGTCTTCGCAAGCGATCGGTGAGACAAGAATCAGACGCACTTCCGATTCGCCGTTGTATTGTTTGCCGACGTGCGAGGCGATGAAGGATTTTAAGTCTTGCCGGAACTGGTCCAATGCTTCGATTCCGCCGAAGGACTCACCCATGCCAAAGCAGGCAATGATCACATCGGTTTTGTGATCGCGGAGCGTCGACTCCTCGGTCGGGAAATTCGTCGGTCGATCGCGAGCGGTCAACATATCGCCGCCCCAACCCAGGTTGCGGATCGAGATGCCTTTGGCGTGTTGCAGCAACGCCGTTTCCAGGTAACCGTGCATCCGAAGCTGGTCGGCGAACGTATTGCCGACGATCGCGATGCGATCACCGGGACGGATCGGAGACTCGGCATTTGCGACCGAAAGGGTCAAGCCGCCGAGCAGGATCGCGACGATAGCAATGAGTTTCATCGTACGTTTTGGGGAGTTCACTTTTTGGGTTTCTTGTCAACACGCTGGATTTGCCAGGTCGAAACAGTTTCGTTCGCGTCGGGCACCGGTCGGCCGACTGCCCAGCAGCATCCATTGATCAGCATCCGAACAAACGATTCTTCGGCAAAGTCACCGGGATGACCGAATGACGTCCCGAAGACTTTGCCGCCCCATTCGTTTTCCCACGCCCAAGCGACCACATCGGACTCGTGCTGTTTGACTTCTATCGTGCCGAACGCCTTTTTGAGTGTCCGCACGCGTCCCTGTCCCGAACCGGTCACCAACGGAATGCAACCGTCCTGCAGTCGCGTCAGGTAGAGCGTTCCCGGCGAGACCCACTTCGTTTTGGTGATGTTGGACAGGATCGGGTGGTCCAATGACTTCTCGACCACGCTGATTTGCGTTTCGCTGGTTTGGTGCACGACGTAGGGCGTTCCCAGAACCCGTCGGCCGAAGTCATCGTTCCATGAAAATCGCGGATGGTCGGCCGGATACTTGAACGAGTGGTTCGCCGTCCGCAGGCCGATGACGGGCTTGCCGGATTTGATGTAGTCTTCGATCGGTTGCCATTCATCGTCGGGCAACTTCAAGAAACGCATGAAGAAGATTGCGAGATCCGCGTCGGCCAACGCTTCAATGCCCGGCAGCACGTTTTCGGTTTTCTTTTCCGGGTTTCCTTCCCCCATCACAATCGTCGTGCGAAATCCGAATCGCTCCAGTTCTTTGGCGAAGACCGGCATCGTCAACTCCGGCGAATAGTGGAGTGTGCCGACGACGATCACCACGTGGGGTCGTTTCACCTCGGCCGACCAGGCGTGACCCGATCCGACGAAGGACAGGACAGACAGGGCAATCAAGGCGAGATACTGAATCGGCCCTGTGATTCTGCGCGCCGCGGTTATCGCGCGTCGGGCGACCGGATGGCTGGTCGATGGCGTCAGTGAAATCGGTTGCGTCATCGTGGAACTCTTAGGGAGGGAACGGATCGGGACTGGGGAACGGACTGGCGCTGCTCAGTGGGTGCTTTGGCAATATTTAATTTTGGGGTAGTGGAACTTGCCAAGCGTTTTGGCTCCGTCTGCGATCCGCCGAATGCATTGGCGGGCAGCACTCCCGCAATCGTTTCATTCGGTGATTCATGGTGGTGATGTTCGTGCGGTTGTGTGAGCGTTGATTCGTGGTGGCTAATGCGCTCGTTCAGTCACGCAACGACGAAAAATTCTTGGGGTTCGGTTTGGGCGGAAGCGTG
>NZ_JBFHKV010001220.1:0-2332 GCF_041595215.1 Stieleria sp.
GGAAGCCTATCCCACTTTTGACAAGCGATCATTTCCACGAGTGAATTTTATGAATCGAAACGGCTTCGTGTGTTGGTTGTTTCTGGTCTCCCTGGCCGCCGGAACGCTCGACGACAAACCCGTGTGGGCTGGTGAATTGCGAGCGGGAGCGGCATCGGTGGACATCTCCCCCCGCAGCCTGCCGGCGATTCGCAACGGTGGCTTCTTGCAAGCTGAATGGAATCGTGTCGACGATCCGCTGCACGCCCGTTGTCTGGTGTTGTCCGATGGCGAGGAAACCATCGCGATCGCAATCGTCGATTCGTGCATGCTTCCCACGGACATTTGCGACGCCATCAAAGCGAAGGTGGCCGATCAGATTTCGCTACCGCCCCAACGCATCCTGATCAGCGCCACCCACACCCATTCAGCCCCTTCGGCGATGTCGTACTGCTTGGGCACCAGTCGCGATGAGGCGTATGTCGAATTCGTCGTGCCGCAAATCGCCCAGGCGATCGTGTCCGCGCACCGGAACCTGCGACCGGCAAAACTCGGCTGGACGTCCGTGGACGCGGAAGGGCACACGAATTGTCGTCGCTGGATCACCCGCAGCGATCGGATCCGACCCGATCCGTTCGGTGAAACGACGGTGCGGGCCATGATGCATCCGGGGTACTTGAATCCCGATTACGTCAGTCCGGCCGGCCCGGTCGATCCTCAACTGTCCGTGCTGAGCGTCGTTTCCGCCCAGGACGACGCGCCGATCTGCGTGTTGGCGAATTATTCGATGCACTACTTCGGCAGCAGTTCCGGCTTCTCGGCGGACTACTTCGGTGAAGTCGCCGATTTGCTGGAATCGCAAATCGCTCCAACGGATAACGCATCCGATCACACCTTCGTCGGCATCATGTCGCAAGGGACCAGCGGTGATCTGCATTGGATGAACTACGCCAAACCGCATCAACCTGTGAATCGAAAAGACTACGCCAAAGCGATCGCCGAACAAACGTTGGCGGCGTGGAAACAAATCGAGCATCGGTCGGATCTGACGATCGCGATGGCCGAATCACGGATGAAACTCCGCAGGCGAGTTCCCGACGCCCAACGTCTGGCGTGGGCCAAGACAATCAACGAACAACGGGGTGAGCGCCCACCCAAAGATCGCCCGGAAGTCTACGCGCAACAGGCCGAGTGGATTGACGAGAACCCGGAAACAGAAGTGGTTCTGCAAGCCGTGCGGATCGGCGATCTTGGCATCACGGCGCTGCCGAACGAAGTCTACGGAATCACGGGGTTAAAACTAAAACGGCAAAGCCCGCTCGGCGAAACGTTTAACTTGGAACTCGCCAATGGCGCCGAAGGTTACATTCCGCCGCCCGAACAGCATCGCTTAGGCGGATACACAACCTGGCCGGCACGTACGGCTGGATTGGAAATCGATGCGGAACCGAAGATCGTCGACCGCGTGCTGTCACTGTTGGAATCCGTCTCGGGAAAGAAGCGGCGTCCGCTGGTCGATCCTCCGAACGCGTATTCCCGCGCCATCCTCGATGCCGAGCCCACGGCGTACTGGCGTTTGGGCGACATGGTGGTCGACCGTGCGACCGATGCGACGGGCAATCATCATGCGACGTTCCAGGGCGGTGTCGCCCTTTACTTGCCGGGACCGAGCGGCCACGGATTCGGTGAAACTCCCAACCGCAGCGTCTACTTCGCCGGCGGCTCGTTAGAAGCCACCGTGAACTCGCTGCCGAATACCTACAGCATGTCGATGTGGTTTTGGAACGGTTTGCCCGCCGATGGACATGACCAAACGGGGACGCTGTTTTCGCGTGGCCGCGACGAATCAATGGAATCGTTATCGATCGTCGGTGGCGATCAAGGCATGACTTTGCTGGCGTTCGGCGATGGCTCGACACGGCACGTCGCTGCGACACCCCTGTCGACCAAAGCATGGCATCACGTCACGTTGGTGCGTGATTCCGATTCGGTCAAGATCTACTTGGACGGCAACCCGAAGCCGGAATTGGATCAGCCACTCCCGGCAAAGGACGGCTCACCGGCAGAGGAATTCTCATTCGGCCGATTCGACGGCAAGCTTGACGACATTGCCTTGTTCGCGCGAACGCTTTCCGCAGACGAAATTGGCGATTTGTTTCGCACCTCTGAAATGCAACCTCCGGCGCGTCCTCGACGGCCGTTCATTCAAAGCGAAAAACCGTCCAACGACGATACGCTGAAACGGTACGCCGAAGCGGTTCGGACTTCGCAACCGATCGCCTATTGGCGGTTGCATGACGCCGACCGCCAGTCCGCCCGAGACGAACTGGGCGGCAACCACGCTGATTACGAA
>NZ_JBFHKV010001221.1:0-2331 GCF_041595215.1 Stieleria sp.
CGGTCGGATCGAGTTGAACGTGGGCCTTGTAAGACGTCGTTTCCGGTCGCAGCACGCCGGCCTGATCGACACGGCTGGAGAGTTGTTGATCCACCGCCAATTCCGTTGGAACACTTTTCACACTCACTCGTGAAATCTCTGTCACCGTGCCTGCGATGACTTCACCGCCGGCGATGTCCAACAGCAGCTTCACCCGCTGATCCTTGCGGACAAATTGCAGGTCCGATTGGTCGATGTAGACCGCCGCTTCAAAAGCATCTTCCTGGCCGATCAGGCAATACAGCGTCTTTCGCTCCAGCGTCATTCCCAAGTTGTTCGGGTCCATCGGCGTGCCGCTCCAACGGACCAGTTCCAGCTCACCGGGCGTCGGCGGCTGCACTGTCGGCGGAGCCAGCACCGTGCCGTCGACCGGAGCGGTCAACACCAACGCTTGTTCGTCGTTGCGCAACTGAACCAATCTGCGTTGCAAGTCCGCCAGGATTTCTCGGGCGGCCGGCAATTGAGAAGCCAGCGTCTCGTCGTCGCCACGCAACGATTCCAAATGCTTGACCCGCAGTTCTTGGTGACTCAGCTGACCACGAACACTTTCCAGCTCACGCTTGACATCGATGTTTTCCAAGTAGGCCAGCGGTTCTCCCGCAGCCACCTTGGTTCCGGCAGCAACCGATTGCGTCAGCCGGCCCGGCACCGAAACATAGACGCGGCGGGCATTCAACGGCTCGATCATCGTCGGCGCGACAATCCGACAGGGAAGCGGCACCCATAGGCAGGCTGCGAACAGCAAGGTCACCACCCCAGCGGAAATCAACAACCGGCCGGGCTTCATTTTGCGACGTGTCGAAGGGTTGGTCATGATTCTCGCTACCGCGGTCAAGAGAGGCGAAAGAAGACCGACGAGCAAAACGACGGTCAAAATCTGGGCGATCAAAATCAATCCCGCCGGTTTGCAAATGCGGTACACCAGAAACAGGATCGAAACCATCACCACCATTCGGTAAAGCATCGACGCGAGGGCATAAAGGAACAACACTCCGCGTCGCCCCTGAACGGAGACCGGTTTCCCCGGATCAATGCCCAGAAACACACGCCAGGCGAGACGCTGCACCACGCGCCGTGAGTCCTGCCAGAGATTCGGCAAATCCAGGACGTCGGACAAGATGTAGTAGCCGTCATACCGCAGCAGCGGGTTTCCGTTGAGTAGCACCGTTCCGATCGAACAGACAATCATCACGTTCAGGCAGAGGGTGTTGAACAATCCGGGTTGGCTGGACAACCATAGGATCGTGCAAATCGCTGCCAGAACCACCTCCACAACGATCCCCGCTGCACTGATCGCCACACGCTGCAATCGACTGGACAGCTTCCATGCGTCGGTCACATTGCAATACAAACAGGGCGTGAACACCAACAACATGACACCCAGCTCATGACAGCGGGCGGCGTAGTGTTTGCACGTCAACGCGTGACCGATTTCATGAAGCAACTTGATCAACGCCATCGCTACGGCCAACGCCAATAAATTGCGCGGGCTCAATAACGCATTCATCTCCGGCAATCGCCGTGTCAGTGAAGCCTCTTGCGTCACCAGTAACGCAACCGCCGTGACAACCAATAAACCACACGCCGCACCACACCAGGGCGAGAACACCCAACGCAGTTTCGGGTACAGCCAGTTCAGTAAACGTTCGGGATCAAATCCGCGAAATCGGATCGCCAGCGGATTGGAGAATGCGTTCATCCACGAGGCGCGTCGCTGCTGGTCATGACGCGTCCGCAACGGTTCGCCTTGTCCCGGTGTATCGGAAAGGACCAGGCCGCTGCGATGCAAATGGGCCACAAACCAGTGCAGCCGTTGGTTGGTCATCCGGCGCGGGGCGAAACGTTGTTCAAACCGTTGCTTGATCTGCTCCAGACTCGAGCGACCATCGAGCCACCCCAGGATCGCGAACTCCTCCTCACGAAACTGATAGTATCGCAGCGCAAGCGGGTCTTTGATCACCCACACGGACTGTCCGCGACGACGCTGCGGGTAGACTTCCAGGTCCGGACGTTTGCGAAGCTTTAGACGCCCCGCTCCCGCCGATGATTCACTGTCGGTCGACACTTCGCTCGTCTCCCTGGTGCTCTGTTCCGATTTGAATGAAGGGTTGCGTTTGTCGAGCGGAAAAGGGGTCAGGTACCAAAAACCAAATGGCCCGACGGGTGCTTCGCATTTTTGGTACCTGACCCCTTTTTCGCGGCACCCCAGGGTCAATCCGTGATGATCGACATTCGAGCGCGATGGCCGGGTTGCAATCGTCCGTCGTGGGTGTCGACCTCGGCCCAGATACG
>NZ_JBFHKV010001222.1:0-2330 GCF_041595215.1 Stieleria sp.
CGGCAAGTTCGGCTTGATCACGGTCGTCGGAGGCGTCAACGACGTCGGGCAGCAAGACCGGCGCGTGAAAGGCGCCGACGATGGCCACCGTTTTCCCATCGCTCTCGCGGATCGCCTGACGCATCGCGGCTTCGCGAAGCAAATCGCGCGGCGAGGGTTCATGATCGTCCTGCCGGACCGCCCAACCGAACGTCAGCGCCGCGCGGCGGATGATTTCCGGGTCCGCGTCGCAACCGGGCGATTCCACCAACCGCTGCCACAAATCACCGACATCGCTGGCACCGACGCGTCGTTTTAATTGCGACAGAACGTCGACCGACTCGGTCGCTTGGCTCGACGGCGTCGGGTGGAGTTCCGATGCGGCAGACTTGGATTTGACCGACACCGAAAGATCGCAGGCACGGACGGAAACGCCGTTGGCCGACGCCCAGCGGATCGCGGCAAACTCGGGTGAAAAATCGGCCAGCGGATAGAACATCATGCCGCCGTCGGGATCGACCGCGGAGATCGCGATTGGGGCCTGCGTTTGTGGATCGGCGATGTACTGCATCCAATCGGATAGATCCGACGGCAGCTCGATCAGGATCGCATCGGGCGCAAAACGATCCAACAGCACCGGCATCGCACGGGCCAGCATCGCCGAATGATGACGCACCCCGATCAACAACGGTTCGGTACATTGATGCAACGCGGTGCAGCAGGCGAAGGGGTCCATGAAGTGTCTTTTAAGATTGGGGAATCAAGGGCCCGTAGGCTCGCGCCCAAAGCCACCTGTGTTGGCACCAAGCTGGGTGTTCTATGTTAGCGGTAGGGCGCGAGCCCTCCGGTCTTTCGAGGTGTTTGAACGCTGGGACCGGACGGCTCGCGCCGTTCCGCTAACTCCTTCAGGGTTTCAACGCTGGGACCGGACGGCTCGCGCCGTTCCGCTAACTGCTTCGGTCGCGTTGCTTCACATCGTTTCATCCAGCACGCCGCGCATTTCGCTCAACTTTGTCCACAGCGGTTCACCGTTTTCCGCGCGGCGTTGGACGGGACCGTCCCAGTATCCGAGCAATCGTTCACGGTCTTTCGCGTCGTCTTTGAGCACGACACCCAGCAGGTGTCCGGGCATCCGCGAGACGGGATCGAATCCGGAAGGGAAGAAGGCGCTTTCGCGCATGATGGCGGTGGCCACCGCGACCGCTTCGGCGGTGCTCATCACCGTGCTCGGCCGATTGACCTGCCAGCCTTCGTCGGTGCGTCCACTGCGAAGGTCGCGAAACACCGTGACCAATAGCTCGATCAACGACTCGTCGATCGGTTTGTCGCTGCCCGATTCATGCAGCAGCGCGGCGGCGCGGGAGGACACCAATTGACATTCACGCTGGGCATCGGAAATCGGCGCAATGGTTTCGAAATTGAATCGCCGTTTTAAGGCCGCCGACATTTCGGACACGCCCCGATCGCGTAGATTGGCCGTCGCGATCAGCGAGAATCCGGGCGCGGCGAAGACACTGGAATCTTCGTCACCGAGTTCGGGCACCATCATGCGTCGTTCGCTCAAGATCGAGATCAACGCGTCTTGGACTTCGGGCAAACAACGTGTGACTTCTTCGAAGCGGACAATCTTTCCTTGCCGCATCGCTTGCATGACCGGCGACGGCACCAGTGCTTCGGGCGTCGGGCCGCGATCGAGCAACATGGCATAGTTCCAGCCGTAACGGATCTGGTCTTCGGTCGTGCCGGCGGTACCCTGAACCGCCAACGCGCCGGTGCCGCTGATCGCGACGGCCAACAATTCGCCGAGCATCGACTTGGCGGTGCCGGGTTCACCGACCAACATCAGCCCACGCTCGCCGGCCAGCGTGACGACGCAGCGTTGGATGATGTCGCGGGGTCCAACAAATTTTTCGCTGATCGCCAATGCGGTCGACTTTTTGGTGCCGACCTTTTGGCCGTCGGTGCCACAGATGAAATCGACGATCGAAGCCGGCGAGAGCAGCCAACCGTCGGGGCGAGGATTGGAATCCGCATCACGCATCACCGCCAGCTCCTCCGCATAGCGAATCTCCGCCGGCGGAGCTTGGATCTTTCGCGTCGGTGGGGATGTTGCAGAAGAAGCCGCTTTCTTTTTTGCCATGGGCGATGGTGTGTGGTTCTGGGTCGGTGAGTGATCGAAGGCGATTTTACCGTAGTTTCCACGCCAGCGGCGTGCCACAACATAGCTGACGTTCCATGCCCATCTTGTCCACTACCCGGGGTGCGCTCTCGCGGCCCGGGCTGTGTTGTTGCACCGCGCAGAATGTCGATTCAATGTCTGACGGATATGGCACCCTTCTCCCCCGCAAATC
>NZ_JBFHKV010001223.1:0-2329 GCF_041595215.1 Stieleria sp.
CAGGGCGCAAGCCCTCCGGTTCCTCATCGTTCCCGAAACATCGGAGGGCTTGCGCCCTACCGCTAAAAAATGGTGTGTTAGCGGCAGGGCGCAAGCCCTCCGGTTCCTCATCGTTCCCGATACACCGTAGGGCTCGCGCCCTACCGCTAAAAAATGCTTCACAGCGTTGCATGCCAGGCCGGTGGTTCTGCCATGTCGAATGATCCCTGGGACGCTTGCGCGGTGGTCATCGCAACGCTTGAGACGCGATTGAAATCGGCGTTGGATCGGGGATTGTTCCTGCGGACAGCCGGCGAGCTGATGGAGCAGTTGCCTGCGGTGGCGGCGGTCGAGATCGGTTGTCTCGGTGATTCGATGGACCCGCCACTTTGCGCGGTCGGGGAGCGGCCTTCACGGGCAGCGGATCTGGGGTGGGACGCCGCGGTGACGGACGCGTCCGCGTTGTCGATTCGACTCTGGCTGCTTCCAGACTCGGCGTCGGACACGACCACTCGGCGGGCGATCGAAGAAGCGTTGCCTGCGATTGGCGGGTTGCTGGTTGGTGCGATCGCTCGCATCCGTCTGGACGAAACCGAAAACGAACTCGATTCGGTTTCCCAGTTGAGCACTCGGCTGTTCGATGATGGCCCGTGGAGCGTGCGTTTGCATCGCATCGCAATCGAGCTGGGATCGTCGATGCAGGTGGAGCGATTGAGTTTGCTGCTGCGTTGCGGTGCACGCTTTGAACTGGTCGGATCGTCGGTCCAAGCGCGGTTCGATCCCCGCGCCGATCAAGTCCAACAGACCCAGGCGATCGCAACCACGATCGACCAGCAGCTCGATCAACCGTTTGACGCAGCGCCACGCGCCACCGTCACGTTTCGCGGCGAAGACGACGATGCGGTCGCGACGTTTTTACAAACCGGTCACGCCGTTGAATTGCTGGTCACACGATTTGCGGCTGGCAAGATGTTGGCGATCGGTGAAGTCTTCGATTCCGACCAGCGATGTGCAGCCGATCTCACAGCGGCGCAACGCCAGTTATTCGATGCGGCGATCCGAGACGTGTTGCGATCGCGGCCTCGCGGTTATCTGCGTCGGGGACGGGATTGGCTCGGGCAGCGTTCCATCCGATGGCGGATTGCTGCGGCGGCCGCACTGTTGGCGTTTCTGTGCTTGTACCCGATGACGATTCGTGTTGCCGCTGACGGTCGCATTGTTCCACGCACCCAATACACAGTGTATGCGCCGGTGACCGGACAAATCCGGCGGATGGCGTGTCAGTCGGGGATGCAGGTGAGCGCCGGTCAGGTACTTTGCGAATTCTCCAGCCACGAACTGGACTTGCAAATCACGCGTTTGCGCGGCGAATCGGTCGCGGTGCAGGAACAGTTGCAAATTGCGGCGACGCGCCGCGGTGATGATTCCTCCAAGGACATTGCCTCCGATCGCCGCGTCCTGGAAGCTCGACTCGAGGGGCTGGACAGTCAGATCACGCTGCTGCAGCAACGCCAGGCTGACTTGATCGTGCACAGCCCGATCGACGGAACGGTGACGTTGGTGACGCCGGATGACGTCGGGCAATTGCAAACGCCACGCCCGGTACGCGTGGGGGATTCGGTGATTCGTGTGATCGATCAACAGGACGGGTACCGGGTGGAATTGGACGTGCCGGACCAGGAGTTCGGATACGTGTTGGCGGCCGCCGAGCGGCAAGACGACGCCCCGGTCGAGTGTCACTTTCGAATCCGATCCGAACCGCAGCGTCAACGGCAGGGCACGTTGCGTGGCTTGGATCAGGCGGCGTCCCTGGACCGTTTCGGCCGGTTGGTCGTCACTGCGTCGATCGATCCCAACGACCAGGACGCAACGTTCGCTGCGGACGCGGGCGTCGTCGGCTGGATCGATTGCGATCGAGCGGCGGCGGGGTTCGTGCTCTGCCGCAAAGTCATCGAACAACTCAGATTGTGGGGATGGTTGTGAATCGAGATCGAATCCGAACCGGCACGCGGCGAGCGGACCATCAGCGTGTGATCGACGCGCCGCCCGGCGTCGTGACGTCGACGCAACGCGGTCAAATGAATTGGATGAACCTTCACGGAGGCATCGGGCGGGCGGCGAGGATCACGCTTGCCCATGCGTGGTTGATGTTGATGTTGGTGCTGTCGTTGCCGACGATCGGTGCACATGAACCCCAGGTGGTCGGCCCGTTGGTGATCAAGTTGATCGATCAAGTCGAGGTTCCGGCGCTTGAGCCCGGCCCGATCCAGAGTCTGGATGTTCGATTGGGGGATAACGTCAAAGCGGGGCAAGTCATCGCTCGAATCGACGACCGCATCAGCGAATCGCA
>NZ_JBFHKV010001224.1:0-2328 GCF_041595215.1 Stieleria sp.
CCGCGGCCGACTTCCTCCAGCAATCGAAAGTCGCCCAACAGGCGTTCGTCGTCGCAACCTCCGTCGGAAGCGTCGTCGCGATCGGCATCGGATTGCGGCGTGAACCCGGCTGCGATCTGATGCAGATCTTCCAGCCCGTTGATGTAGCATCGCAGCGGATGAACCAGCTCCGGATCGTCGACCGCCAGGTCCTCCAGTTGCGGCGGAACACCTTGTTCCAATGCCGACAGGTAACGGTCCAGCAATAGCGTCATCCGATCCTTTTGGGCATCGGACAGGTGCCGTGTTGCCGAAGGTTCGACGCTTAAATCGGAAATCGAAGAATAGTCCAACACGTCGTTCGGTCGTTATGCTCGGGGATCGTCGTAGGTCTGTTTGAACTTGTCCATCGCCCGCAACCACAGCATGCGAACCGTGCCGGGGCGACGATCCAGCCGGTCGGCGATCTCGTTGAACGAGAGGCCTTGCAAATTGCGCAACACGATCACGTCGCGGTACTCGGGGCGAAGCTTGGCCAGTTGATCGGCCAGTTCGACCGCACGCTCACGCCGCCTGGCCGGTTCGCTCGGCGAGGGGCCGCGATCGGCCAGCACGTTGGCCAGATGACAGGCACTTTTGTCCAGGGTGGCGCCGACCTGTTCAATCGACACTTCACGCCGCATGTCGCGTTTTTGAGCGTTCAAATGCATGTCGATGGCATCACGCAGACAGTTCACCAAGATTTGCCTCAGCCAACACAACAGCTCCGGCTCGCTGCCCCCTCGAAAGGACCGGAAATCGCGATGGGCCGCCAGCATCGTGTCCTGGACCAGGTCGGACGGACTCATCCGCCGCCGCAACCGGCGGTCAAGTTGCGTGGTCGCCAGGATTGTCAGGTAGTTGCGGTACAGCTGCAGCAATTGCCCGAGTGCCTCGGCGTCAGCGGCGTCGGCATCCTGACGGGCTGCATCCTGACGGGCTGCGCTCAGCAACTGCGAGACATCGATTTCGGTCGTGTTGGCTGGGTCGATAGAAATGCTGGTCATGCTTTTTCTAGGAATGTCCGTTCGCGCGAGGTCACCGTCTGTTCGTTGCGACATCACTTTGCTGTCCTCGCAACCGCCCGATTAGCGTCGTCGCGTCACCGTCTGGCCACGGGAGTGACGGATCGGTTTAATGATCTTCCGCTCGATTTTGGATCGGTACGAGTGTCAGGAAAACTCTGATACTCTAACGATCGCCGCCGAGAAACCCACGCTATGCAGAAGATAGGACGCAATTTGACGACAGTGGCAGTTGGACAGTTCCATCGGGTCGTTGGAATCCCTCCCTGACAGCGGAATTCCAGACAGTGAAATGCGTCTGATCCGATGCATTCCCACCGGGCTGGACAATCCGGCAACTGCGGTGGTCAAATTCGAAATTGAGCGGTGTACTTCCGGTCGTAAACGATGTGTCATGGCCCCTACTGAGATCCGACGATGGCAAAAACGGAACAGAGTCGTCAAAAAAAATTGGCGAAAAAACGCAGCAAAGAAATTGCGAAACGGAAGCGTTTGGCGGCGGAGAAAAACGCGTTGAGATCGGTCGCCGGCCAGATCGCCGCGTCGATGCGACTGCCGATCGACCGCTGCTATGCCTACGCATCGCTGATGGACGACACCGAAGATGACGGGGCGATCGGAGCGGTTCTGGTCACCCGCCCGATTCCCGACGGCCGAGTCGTGTTCGCCTGTTTTCTCGTCGACAAGGCTTGCTTGGGCGTCAAGGACGCGTTTGCCCGATTGGTGACGCCCGCACAGTTCTCCGACCATTTAGATCGTTTGCGATCGCGCTCAAAACTGACCAAGTGTGATCCCAGCGTGGCCAAAAAACTTGTCACCGATGCGGTCCAGTGGGCGGCCCAGTTCGGTCTCGATCCTTTGGGGGACTATGAACGCACCAGCCGAATTTGGCACGACGTCGACGAATCCCAATGTGAACAGACCTTTCGGTTCGGTCGCAATGGAAAACCGTGTTACATCCAAGGCCCCCATGACAGTCCTCAATTCATCCGACGCGTGATGGAAAGCCTTAGCCAACACGCCGGCGAAGGGAATTTTGATTTCACCCAACAGATCGACGCTGCCGAAGGCATCGAAGCGTTGTTCGACGCCGAGGGGAACCCGATGGAACAGGATGAAATGGTTCTCCCCGACGGCGACAAGATCCTGCGAATCGACCACGCAGACGATTGAGCGGAAATCACAAGCGTGGAAAAGACGCTGGTGTCCAGACGTAGTGTCCAGACGTAGTGTCCAGACGTAGTGTCCAGACACTGGCGATGTCCATG
Organism: Stieleria sp.; assembly: GCF_041595215.1. NCBI lineage: Bacteria > Pseudomonadati > Planctomycetota > Planctomycetia > Pirellulales > Pirellulaceae > Stieleria > Stieleria sp. The sequence goes on from NZ_JBFHKV010001224.1 coordinate 2,312, forward strand.
ACACGGGCATCACGTCC
>NZ_JBFHKV010001225.1:0-2322 GCF_041595215.1 Stieleria sp.
AAGAGCCACCCGGGATATCCGGTGATTCAAAGGAACCATTGGTGATCACCGCGGCGTGCGCCGACGACGCCATGATCAGGGCGATCAAGGAAGCATAAGCCAAACCCGAGAAACGTCTCATAGGTGCAACCTCACGAGTCAACGTAGTGGGTGCGAGTCAGGGGCCAACCGACTTATCATACTTGAAACTCATGCCGCCTGATGGATTTTTCAACCTAAATCCGCTTCAAGAACCGCAGGCCCAATCGACTATAATCTTGGCCGCACCCATGCTGGTCGTCACGCACAGCGTGACCGACTCTCCACTCATCACAGGTCCATCATGAATCCGATTAATTGCCGAGCGTCAGATCGGAACACCTCTGTTCTCCGTTGGCTGATCGGAGCCGCACTGATCGCCTGGCTGACGCCGGCGTGGTGCCAGAATCCGGCATCCATCAACGTCATCTGGTCGCAAGAGTTCGACGGGGAATCGCTCGATCGGAACGTCTGGAGCTACGACGTCGGTGGGCATGGGTTCGGCAACGGACAACTCGAGTTCAACACCGATCGGCCTGAGAACGCTTACCTCCGCGACGGCAACCTGGTGATCGAAGCCCGACGGGAAGCGTACGGAGGCAATGCGTTTACCTCGGCACGGATTCACACCCGCGGCCGATTCGCATTCCAGTACGGAGACCTGGAGGCGCGGATCAAGGTGCCCGACACGGCCGACGGAATCTGGCCTGCGTTCTGGATGCTCGGCAACAATTTCCCCGGAACGGTTTGGCCCAAGTGCGGCGAAGCCGACATCCTGGAAATCGGCGGCAAAGACGGGATCGCCAAAGGACTACAAAACCGACAAATCAATTGCGCGTTGCACTTCGCCGGCGTCGGCGAACAGAAAACAAGTCTGGTCGAGTGGTTCGACGCGCCGGTGGACCTGCATCTGGATTACCACCTCTACAAGATCTCATGGACACCGACGCACATGAAGTTTTTCTTGGACGGCAAAGAGTTTGGGTCCTGGGACATCACCGCACCGGAGATGAAAGAGTACCACCAGCCGTTCTATCCGATCTTGAACGTCGCCGTCGGCAGTTGGACTCACTCCTACACGGGACTCGACACGCCAGAAAAAATCACGGCGACGTTACCGGCCAGAATGTACGTCGATTGGATCCGGCTGTACGGTCATCCCGAAACCAAGCTCGTTCAAAACAAGTAGGCGACGCGCTGCCGATGCCTTCCAGTAACGGCTGACGTGACTCCTGCATCTCTTCTGAAGCGATCTTGCCGAGTCCGGCGGACCGATGAAATGACCACTGAGCCCGTCCCTGGTCGTTTCGACATCAGCCCGGTCGATCTTCGCGCGGAGCATCCACCCGAAAGATGCTCCGACTCGACGTTTATGGACATGGCCACTGCTACGGCACGGTCTTTGCGTCATGGATCGATTGAAACGCACGGCGACGTCGTGCCCTCTTTAACGAACCATTTTCTTTCGGGAACACAAACGATGGCACTTGAAACCAAAACCGATTTGAACCAATCGACGATCAATAAGCTCCAGAAACTGATCCGAGCCAACATCGACTCCTACAACGGCTTTCACGAATCGGCCGAAGAACTGAACGATCCAAAGCTGAAGACGTTGTTCAAGCAACTCGGCGATGAGCGTTCGGCGATGGCCAGCGAACTGCAACGCCTCGTTGAGTTCAACGGCGAAGAAGCGGAGGACGACGGTAGCGTCGCCGCTAAGACCCATCGCATCTGGATCAATATCCGCGGCAAGCTCAACGGCGGCGACGCCCATGTGATTCTGATCGAGGCTGAACGTGGCGAAGACCACATCAAAGAAGCCTACGAGGAAGTGCTGAAGGAAACCGCTGGGAGCGCGATGAACGATGTCCTCACCGCACAATACAAGAAGGTCAAGGCGGGTCATGACCGAGTTCGCGACCTTCGAGACGCGTACAAGAACAAGTAGATCTTGCTTGCATCATTCCCGCTCGGACATGCGAAACGTCCGCAATGGCGAATCCTTCCAGCTTGGGGTCTTAGTCGACCGTAGGCTGGAAGTTTGCACCCCGAATTGATTAGCGCATCAATTCCGAAATCGAGCATTCCCGCTTGACTGTTCCCGCCGCACGTTGACCGCTTATCGCTCAACGCTGGTCGATTCAACCTTCTTTAACAGATGGTCTTCTAGCAGACGGGCATTCCGCAAATTAGATTTCCAAAAGACGTCGAAGACGTCACCCGCGATCGGGACGGCGCCGACGGTCAAGTCGATGACGATGTTCGCCGCCATCCGTGCAAGACGTCGTTTGGGCATGCCAG
>NZ_JBFHKV010001226.1:0-2316 GCF_041595215.1 Stieleria sp.
GGGCACCGAAGCGACACTATATTTCGACTTGATTGGATTCGGGGACTCGGACAGCTACGTTGTCCTCGATGACGTTCGACTGCTAAGCGGCGAAATCCCAACACTTGAGTTTGCACTCGATCCGGCGAGTGATTCCGGGATGGCGGGGGATGATCTGACCAACGTTCAGTCCGTCGATTTTGTCGGTCTGACGAATCCCTCCACCACCGTGCAATTGGATGTTGCAGCCGACGGAATCATTGATGCCGTTGTTGACTCCGACGCCTCGGGAGCGTTCGCGTTCAATGGTGTCGCGCTCGGCGACGGACCAAACACGATCCGAGTGGCCATCGACGGACTGCAGGCAACGCGCACGATCGGGTTGGATCAACAGTCTCCCTTGGGCACGTTGACCGAACCCGTTGCCGGCTTGTTTGCCGATACCGATCCGGGCTACGTTGAAATTGAATGGAGCGGCGGAGACCTGTTAACAACGACCATAGGTGTGGACGATGTGGCGATCACGGGAGTCACCATTGATTCGGTGGAAATCCTGAGCGATGGTCGTGTCCGATACCACTACGCCGACGATGGGGACGCTTTGCCCGAGGGAACTGTCAACGTCGAAGCTGCTGCGGGCGCCGTCACCGACGTCGTGGGCAATCCAAGCAACCCACTGGCGTCTTCCTTTGGACTGGACCGGCAGCGTCCCGCAGGAAGCGTGATCAATCCCTTGCCCGACACGACAATCAACAGCGACACGGGCTATGTCGATGTGCTGTGGAATGACCTTGGCGCCGCCGGACTGGATCCCGATTCGATCGATCCTTCGGACGTCACCGTGACGGGCGTCACGGTTGCTCGAGTCGAAACACTGGTCTCCGGGGCAACGCGTTATTGGTATGGCGATAACGGCGACATGCTGCCCGAAGGAACGATTAACGTTGTCCTTGTCGGCGACGCAGTCAGCGATCGTGCGGGCAATCGTTCGGCGTCACTGACGCAGTCCTTCTCCGTAGACCGATTCGGCCCCATCGCCGAGTTGGTGTCACCGTCACCCTCATCCGCAACTCATCAAGACGTCTCCTACGTAGACGTGCAATGGAGCGATCCGGGCGTCGCCGGGATCGACTTTTCGACGGTCGGCCCCGATGACGTCACAATCGCAGGTGTTACGATCGATCGGGTCAGTGAACTGGGAGGTGGCGTGTACCGCTACTGGTACGGCGATGACGGTGACGTACTTTCCGATGGAGTCATCGCAGTCAATGTCATCGCGGGAGCGGTCTCGGATCTCATCGGAAACACAAATGCCAGGCTGACCGAATCTTTCATCCTCGATCGTCAAATGCCCGTCGTCGAGATCGAAGAGCCCTTAGCCAGTGTTACGGGCACAGACACCGGCAATCTGATCCTGCACTGGATCGATCGCGGTCCGGCAGGTGTCGATCGCAGCACGTTTGGCACCGACGATGTCCAGATCGAAGGCGTGACGATTGACCGCTTTCGCTTCCTAGGAAACGATTACGTTCAATACATCTACGGAGACGATGGAGACACATTGGCCGATGGGACGATTGCGATCACTATTTCCGCCGGTGCGGTGACCGATCGGGCGGGTAATTCCGTCACGACCACGTCGCTCAGTTTTGAATTGGATCGCCGCGGTCCGATCGTCAATTCGATAACCCCCCCAACCGCATCCGTCGTTAGTGCCGACACTGGATATGTCGTCCTGCAGTGGAACGACGTGGGTGGAGCCGGACTTGACGCCAATTCCATTGATGCCGATGACGTGACCGTCGGTGGAGCGAGCATCGACCGTGCCGAGGATCTTGGCGGAGGACACGTTAGATATTGGTATAACGACGATGGCGAGACGCTTTCCGATGGCGTTGTCGACGTCACGTTCGTTGCCGGACAAGTCGCTGACTTGGCGGGCAACGTCAATGCGGCGGGTTCAAGCAGCTTCACTCTCGATACGCAACCTCCCACACCCGCGCTGATCTCACCCACTCCCAGATCGACGGTTTCGGATCAGCCGGGGTACTTTGATGTTCGCTGGACCGATCTGGGGCTGGCGGAGATCGATTATGGCACCGTTGGTACCGATGACTTGACGGTGGCCGGTGTGTCGATCGATGCGATCGAGACACTCGCCAATGGCGACGTGCGTTATTACTACGATCTTGACGGTGATGAAATTCCCTCCGGCGACGTGCAGGTAAGTTTCGCTGCCGATGCCGTCGCTGATCGCGCCGGAAATCTCAATGCGGCCGCCAGTGCATCGTTCACACTTGAGTCCGAGGTGGCTGATCCCGTTCGCGTGACCGATCA
>NZ_JBFHKV010001227.1:0-2315 GCF_041595215.1 Stieleria sp.
ATTTTCAGATTTCAGATTTCAGATTTCAGATTTCAGATTTCAAGTTTCAGATTTCAGATTTCAAGTTTCAGATTTCAAATTCCTGCCCCCCTCCCCACGCTCCTCCCTCCCTCCCAACCCGCCATGCAACCTCCACGCTTGCGTCGATTTATCCCTTGTGTCTGCGCGTTCCTCTGGCTTTCCGCCGCGTTTGCCACCTCCGCCGAAATCCGGGTCATCTACCCGGAGTTGGAGCCCGACATCGATGGTAAAGAGGTGGACTGGATCTATGGCGACTATCAGATGAAGAACGATCAGATCTCCGTCACGATCGCTGCCCCGATCGCGACGCGGGATGCCAACTTGACGATTCGCGGGATCGGCGCGTCGATTCTCGATCTGACCCTGAATCACCCTTCCAACGATCAGCTCAGCGCCTTCATCCCCACGGCAGCCAGGTATCAATTCCATGATCCGAGCCAAGTGCAAATCGGTCGCGACGGCGACGCGGTGTTCTGGCAATGCCGTTCGTCGAAATCGCTCGCCGGTGATGGCACGACCGCAACCGTTCGTTATCGTCTGGTCGACGGCAACGCGTTCGTCGAAACAACGGTGTGGATCGAAGGCGATACGGCGGAAACGGTCAAAGCGTTTGACGGGGTCCGCGCCGATCGCAGTTTTGCGATGGAGCAATCCGGCAGCGTCGCGTACTGCAGTGACGCTTTCTTTCGACAAACGATCGGATTCAAAAGCCCAGTCGGCACCGAACCGCCCCAGTGGAAAAACGGTCGCCCGGCGGAGTTGCACTACAGCGACCAGCACGTGCAGCGTGGCGACGGGATGACGACCTGGACCGTCCTGCTGTATCCCGCGACCAGCCCGATCGACTTGCTGGCCGTCGCGGAAGGGTCACATCGCTCGCCGGCAATGCACACCTTTGAAGTCCCATTGCAGATCCCCGGTGGCGACCACCAAGCCGCCGTCAGACGTGCCAAAATCTCGCTGCGATCAAAGACGGATTCCGAGAATGCAGATTCAACACTGTTTACGCTGCAAACCGACGACCAGGGAATCGCCCACGCCAGGTTGGTTCCCGGTGAATACGTCGTCAGCCACACGGCGATTGGAAACACGCCTTACGTTTTGGTCGTGAAATCAAGTGACCAGCCCCAAACGATTCGGCTTGGAACGTCCGCACCGAGCGGATTCACTGCAACCGTCACCGACGGCGACGGGAATTCCATTCCGGCCAAAGCGACGATCTACGCGGCCGACGGAGACCATCCGGACTTCGGACCAGACAGCGCCCGAACCTTCGTCAAGAATTGCGTCTACGCCGTGCATGGGCAACTGCATTGCCCGCTCGATCCAGGCACCTACGAAATCCATTTCAGCCGCGGACCGGAATACAACAGCGTGACCCGGCAAATCCAGGTCGGCAAAGAAACGATGACCGAGCTTTCGGTCCAACTCGATCGCGTCGTCGATACCCGCGGTTGGGTCAGCACGGAGCTGCACAGTCACAGCAGCCCTTCGGGTGACAACACTTCCGATCAATATGGACGCGTCGAAAACCTGCTCTGCGAACACCTGGAATTCGCCCCGTGCACCGAACACAATCGCATCAGCAGCTACGCGCCGCATCTGCAACAGATGCAGCTGTCGCACTTGATGGCGACGTGCACGGGCATGGAACTGACCGGCAATCCATTACCGGCGAACCATCAAAACTCGTTCCCGCTGCACCATCATCCACACACCCAAAACGGAGGCGGCCCGCGTGTCGATCCGAACCCGGTCGTCCAGATCGAACGGTTGGCGATGTGGGACGGCGGATCGGACAAGCTGGTCCAGATGAACCATCCCAACCTGCATCAAATCTATGGAGACTTGGATGTCGACGGAACGCCCGACAAGGGTTTCCGGGGAATGCTCAAGTGGATGGATGTGATCGAGGTCCATCCGCTGGAAACGATTTTCCAAGACATCGCCAGCAAGCCACCGAACGTTCGCGAAATGCGAATTCCGCTGTTCCAATGGATGCAACTGCTCAACCAAGGCTATCGCATCCCGGGTGTCGTCAACACCGACGCGCACTACAACCACCATGGCAGCGGGTGGCTGCGAAATTGGTTCGCCAGCAGCACCGATGACCCGGCCGCGATCTCCACCGACGAAATGATTCGTCAAGCCGAAGCGGGGCACATCGTCATGTCGACCGGACCGTTCCTGTCGGTGGTCGGCACGTCGAAGACCGGCGAGACACAGGCGATTCCTGGTGATGACCTTGCGACCGAGGATGGCCAGGTGAACGTCCAGGTGACGGTCCAATGCCC
>NZ_JBFHKV010001228.1:0-2314 GCF_041595215.1 Stieleria sp.
AATGGCCAAATAGTCGATTTCCGAATCGGTCAAGTCCGTCGTTCGCTTTCCGAAGTGAAGGTTCAGCGGCACGCGGTCCCAGCTGAAACCGGGAACGGTAGCGACGGTAGCGGACGTTTCGGGGACCGGTTCCGTTGCGACGGTGATGGCCTGGGCCGAAACAACCAACATGGCGGCGAATAAACGGGCCGAGCGTTTCATCAGGTGGAGTCCATTATCGCGGAAGATCACAACGGTCGGACGACCGAGGTGCTGCGGTAGTAATCCATCAGCGTTTCGAACGACAGCACGCCGCCGCCCATTCCGCTCAGGTTCACACCGCCGTAGGGTACCCCGTGAGCAAACACGTTGTGGGCGTTGATCCAACTGTTGCCCGCGATCATCGACTCGGCAACGCGAGCGGCACGTGCCAAGTCAGACGTCCAGACGCTGTTGGCCAGTCCGTAGTGGGTGTGGTTGGCCATCTCGATCGCTTGGCTTTCGCTTTCAAACGGCGCCAGATAAGCGACCGGCCCAAAGATTTCTTCTTGGGCGGCGACGTTGTCGAGCGAACCGGCAAGCAGGGCCGGTTTGACGAAATGTCCGTCGTACCCTTCCACCTGGGCGGCACCACCGGGCAGCAGGCACTCTGCGCCTTCGGCTTGCCCCTTTTCCAGGTAGCTGAGCACGCGTTGGCGTTGTTTGGCGTTGACGACCGGTCCCATTTGCGTCTGGCCGTCGAGCTGGTAGCCGATTTTGACTTGGGAAAGTTGGTCCACGCATTGATTGACGAATTCGTCGTAGATGTCTTGGTGCACCAACCAACGTGTCGCGTCGCAGCAGACCTGTCCGGTGTGGAACGTGATCGCACCGGCCAGCTTTTGCGCCGTATCGGCGACATCGACGTCGTTGAAAATCACCGCGGCTCCCTTGCCGCCGAGTTCCAATTTGACGGGAACCAGGTTGCGTCCGCAGGCTTCGCCCACCAGCCGTCCGACTTCGGGCGAACCGGTGAAGGACATGCGTTTGATTTGGGTGTTGCCTGAAAGTGCCGACCCCACCGTGGCGCCTCCGCCGGTGACCACGTTGATCACGCCGTCGGGGATACCGACTTCTTTCGCCAATTCGGCCAGATAGATCGCCGACAAGGGCGTGTCTTCGGCGGGCTTGATCACGACGGTGTTACCGGCAGCCAGCGCGGGGGCGATTCCCCAGCCGATCAACAGGAACGGGAAATTCCAGGGAAAGATAAACGCGCAAACACCCCAGGGCTGACGCACCGTCCAAGCTTCGTGGGCTTTGACCGCCAACGTGGTGCGGGGATTCACATGCTGGGCCATGTCGGCGAAGTAGCGAATCGTGTCGGCAAAGTTTTGGACGTCGCCTTGAGCCTGTGACTGGACCTTGCCGGCGTCGAGCGATTCGATTTGGCCGATGATCGCTTTGTGCTTTTCGACCGCGTCGGCCAAGCGGTGCAGCAAAGCGGCGCGTTCGTTGACCGGCATCGTTGCCCACGACGATTGCTTGAACGCGGCATCGGCAACGCCGACCGCCTCGTCGACCTGCTCGGCAGTCAGCTCGACCACGTCGGCGAGTTTCTCGCCGGACCCCGGATCGGTCGTCGCGATGCTATTGTCATTTTCCGAACCCATCGTTTTGCCGCCGACGAAGCTGGCCAAACGCCCCCGTCCCAAAAACGCTTCGACTTCGGGAAGGAGTGAAGGTTTGATGGCGGTGCTCATGGAGGGCCTCTCGAAAAAAAGGGGGACGGTTGTGTAGGCGCGAGATCGGGCGATGAATGCCCGTTCGGTGCTGGTTCATTCCTAGTTTCAGTTTAGCAGGATGGCAGACAACGCGTTGTGTGACCTGTCAAAAACCGACGCGGCGCGATGGGAATTCGCGATCGTTCGCGGGCGCAGCGTCAACCCTTGCGCCCGCCTGGACGGGATCGTTGGCCTGGGGAATCTGCAAAAACAGATCCAACGGCAACGGTGGACAACTGAACTTCAGGGGAGTTGTAAGGGGCAAGTGCTTGACAATGCCGAGCCGGTAATCGACGATGCAGGACTTCGTGGCGGTCGGCTTCTACCTCTGTGTCGCAGTTGCCGTCTCCCTTTGTTGTCATTCACCTTCCGCTAGATCATTTGAACCGATCATGAAACGCACCCTCTCTCTCTCCTTGTTTGGTTTGTTGTTCGCTACTGCCATCTCGATCACCGGCTGCGGTGGCGGTGGGGAAGCGGAATTCACACCCACCGACGCGCAAACCGCGGAAGAAATTGCCGAGGAAGAAGCATACGACCAGGCAATGAACGCAGCCGCTCAAGAAACGGCT
>NZ_JBFHKV010001229.1:0-2312 GCF_041595215.1 Stieleria sp.
CAGCGTTGCCCGTTGGAGTTGGCGTCCTGACGGTGACCGGATCTTGGGGTGCGCTAACGCGACCCCAAGCTTTGATGTGGCACGCCGCTGGCGTGAAACCGCGACGTGGGTGGCGTCCGCGAACTCCCCCCACGCGCCGCTCGCTCACCGGCCTGTTGATTTAATCCGATCGCACGTGGGATTAGCCGTTTCGCGCAAGCGTACGGGCATTCATTATGTCGATTACTCACCGGCGCCCGTAGGCTCGCGCCAAACGGCTGATTAAATCAACAGGCCGTCACGCTTCCCGCTGAAGTGCATCCTCCTCTTCGTCGTTGATTCCCAGTGAGTAGGCGAAACGACCCAGCATCGCGGCGTACAGGAACGCGATCACGACGCACAGTGTCGCGCCGATCCCCGCATACAACGGCTCCGGTGGTGCAAACCAGAAATACACCAGTGGCGCGGCGAGCGTCGCGCCGGCGGCAACATAAAACACCCGGCATTCCGTGCGAGACCGTTTGAAGCCACGGAACACATCCAGCGAGATCGGTGCCATGACCGTCTGGTTGTCCAGGATCGAGAGCACGACATAGGGAAACACGAGGTGCGCCCCGAACAGCATCAACCCGACCGTGACCAATGCGCGGGAGGAAAACAGCGTCGCCAGAAACAGCGCGGGAGTCACCGAGCAGACCAGCGCGGCGCCGACGATCAGGCAGGATTCCAACCAGGCGTACAGATCGATCGTCGGCCAATCTTCCACGGTCCGGCTGCCGTTGGCCACCGCATGCACGATCGCCAGCCCACAGGTCATCGCCAACGAAAAGGCGATCGCCATGAAGGGAAAGGTGGCAAATCCGAGCCGCGGCCGCGCGACCGTTCCCGCGACCGGCAGGGCCAACAACAGGGCGACCGCGACGAGATGAATCACGACTCCCGGATCGATGAAGACGCCGAGGATCGATTTCGTCCAGCTGCTCATCGCGTTTTCTTCGCGGCTGAGCTTCTGGTCCTCCGCTTCGACGTCCACTTCCGCCGACTTCATCACCGATTCGATGACCAGTCCGGCATTCTCCGTCCGCCGTTCAAAGGGATGGGCTTCGCTGCCCGGGAAGGAGTCGGGGAATGGATCGGATGCGAGGGGCGAAGGTGCTGTCGGCGATGGTGACGACACCAACTTTTTGGGAGGTCGCGGTACTTTGACCCGGCTGTGGCAATCGTTGCACCGCACCGTGCTGCCGACCTGACTGACGCTGACGTATTTGATGCTCTCGCATTTCGGGCAGCGGAGGCGGAATTGCTCGCTGTCCTGGGGCGTTTGCGGCGTATCTTGCGGAGCCTGCGGCGCGAAGCTCGAATCGGACGGCAGATCCTTCAGGCCCAGCCAATCTTCATCTTGATCCGTCGCGGCGACACTTTGAGTGACTGGATCGGCCACCGGAGCGGTCAAAAACGGCTGCGAGCAACCCGGGCACCGCACGCGTCGACCGGCCTGACTCTCACTGACCGCAACACGGGCATTGCATTTCGGGCAGAGAACGATTTGTTTCATGACCGCCGGCGTGAAACGGTTTGAAGGTAGCGGGAGCCATCCCAATTCACTTTCGCAGACGCTCATCATACAGCATGATCGACCGCACGATGCTCCGCAAGAATGTTGTGCATGGCCGTTGGCCCAGGCGGACTTTCTTGATCGGCATGCGAGTTGCGTCCAGGCGGATTGGAACACCGAATCCACGCGTCGTGGCACAAATCCATCCACCGCGTCTCGATTCGATCGAAAGCCAATCACTCTCAACGAACCACCTGATCGAGAATCGACCAATGTTAACCCTGCCAACCACACCCGATCCCGTTGCGAATTCGCCGACAGCTGCACCGAAAAAGTCTTGGTGGGCTAATTTGACGCTCGTCTTTGCCGTGATTTTCGCTCTCGTCGGTAGCGACGCTCTCCTCGCCCAGGAGACCGTCCGTACGATTGACCGTGCACCGCGATCGATCGATGCGTTGATCATTGAACTGGACCAATTCCAAACCGATTCCATTGCGGATCCGGTCGACGCGGTGGCGATTGATGGAAAACCGATGTTGGGCGTGGTGCTGGAAGATTCGCCGCTGGGTGTCGAGGTGGTTCGCGTGACCGATGGGCTTGCCGGAGATCGCGCCGGATTGATCAAGGGTGACAAGATCGTGAAAATCGATGAAGCGGACATCGAAACGCCGGCTGACGCTCAAATGGCCCTCCGCAATCATCCGTTGGGCTCACCCCTGCAACTGGTCTACATCCGCAACAACCGACGTTATGAACGCGAGATCCGGTTTACCGCAGC
>NZ_JBFHKV010001230.1:0-2310 GCF_041595215.1 Stieleria sp.
ACCTACCGAATTCGCGTGACTGATCTGTTCGGGGGAACACGCAACGATCCCACCAATCGCTATCGGATGATCGTCCGCAAGGCGACGCCGGATTTTGCATTGGTCGGCTGGGCTCTGCACATGGGGCTCCGCAACGGCGACCGCAACGCGCTCAGCAAACCGATCGCCCTGCGTGGTGGTGCCGTCATGCCGCTTGAAATCGTCGTCGTCCGACGCGACGGCTTCGACGGCGAGATCGACCTGTTCATGGAGAACCTTCCCGAAGGCGTCACGGCGACGGGACTGAAGATCGCCGCCGGAGCAACACGCGGCATCATGTTGGTCTCCGCTGCCGACAACGCGCCGCGCGGATTGCAAATGGCCAGCCTGTTCGGCCGGGCCAGCATCGACGGACAAGACGTCGTCCGGCACTGCAGTTGGGCATCGATGAAATGGCCCGTGACGAATGCGAAAAGCGAAATCCCCGACCCGAGATTGGTCGACCAGATTCCCGTTTCGGTCGGCGGGATCGAACAGGCCGGACTGTCGATCGAACCGGCCGAAGACAAGGTCTGGCAGGTCACGGCCGGAGAAAAACTGACGATTCCGTTGCGATTGATTCGCCGTGGAGAGTTCTCGGGAAAAACCATGTCGCTGCGAACCTTCGGCGCCGGATTTGACCGCAACGCGGCGCTGGAGTTGTCGCTGACCGAAGATCAATCCGAAGCGGTTCTCGATCTGGCGCGATTGAAGCCCTCGCCGGGCGAGTACACGATCGCGTTCTATGGCGGTGCCGTCGCCAAATACGCTTACGGCGACGCCAAACCCAAAGACATTGTTGACATTTACGTTTCCAAACCGATCTCGATTCACGTGGTCCCCGCCGAGGCGACAAAATGATCCATCACGACTGTGACGATTGCGGATCCCAAGAATTCGGCTTGCCGCAAGGCCGCCGTAGCTTCATGCGACTGGGACTGGCCGGAATGGCCAGCGTCAGTCTTCCCGGCATCCTGCGACTGCGGGCCGCCAGCGCGGCCGAATCGGTCGACCAGGATCCGAAACAGCGATCCGCGGTGATCATGGTGTGGAAGCCCGGCGGCTGTTCGCACATCGACACCTACGATCCGAAACCGTTGGCCACCAGCGAATACCGCGGACCGTTCGGCACGATCCCCACCAAAGTCCCCGGCATGCAGTTCACCGAACTGCTGCCACGACAAGCGGCGATCGCCGACAAGTTCACGGTGTTGCGGAGCATGTATCAAGGCGCCGGCGGACACCCGGCCGGATCGATGCAGTTGCTCTCCGGAGACAGCGACACCCGTGACAAGCCCAAACCACGGTTGCCAGATTGGATGTCGGTCGCCAACTACCTCCGTTCGCTGGAAGGCCCGCGGACGAACCCGTTGCCGGCCTACGTCGGCATCAACCCGCCGACGACTTACAACGGCCCCGCATACCTGGGCGATGCGTACTCGCCGTTCTCGGTGACCGGCGATCCCAACGCGCCGAACTTTGTCGTCCCCAACATCGGCTTGAGCGACAAAAGCGAAGTCGAACGTTTGAAACGTCGCACGACGCTGCGGCAGAATCTCGACACGCTACACCGAGCCTTTGATACCTACGGTGAACTCGGAGCACTCGATCAATTCGAAGCCCAAGCACTGACGTTGTTGACCAACCCGAAAACCAAAGAAGCGTTCGATCTGACGCGTGAAGACGACAAGACCCGAGACCGGTACGGCAGAAACACGTGGGGGCAACAATTGCTGCTCGCCCGTCGTCTGGTCGAAGCCGGCGTCGATGTGTTGACGACCAGCTTGCGAGGCCCGTTGTGCGGACGCGTCAACAACTGGGACGACCACGCGGTCAACCATCACGTCTTCGACGCACTGCGGTTTCGCGCCCAGGCCTACGACCAGGCGGTTTCTGCGCTGATCGAAGACATCCATGAGCGTGGTTTAGACAAACGCGTTCTGGTCGTGGTGACCGGCGAGTTCGGCCGCACGCCCAAGATCAACTACCAACCCAGTACCGGCGCCGGGAACGCGAGCGCCCCCTCGGGTACCAAACAACCCGGGCGCGACCACTGGCCGCGAGCCTTTTCCAACCTTTGGGCCGGCGGCGGGATCGAGACCGGTCGCTTCATCGGCGCGACCGACAAGCGCGGCGAAGACGCCATCGATCGACGCTGTGGACCGGGCGACTTTTTGTCCACGATCTACCACCACCTCGGAATCGACGCCTCCAAAGTCATGATCAAAGACTTTAACGGACGCCCGACGCCAATCGTCGACCACGGCAAACCCATCCCCGAGTTGATCGCCT
>NZ_JBFHKV010001231.1:0-2310 GCF_041595215.1 Stieleria sp.
GACCGATTAGATGATCTGAAGTCGGGCGGCAGTCCCGTGTACGCCTCACCGATCAAAGTCGGAGAGCGTCTCTACGTCGTCACGCGTCGCAGCGGGACGTACGTCTTTGAAGCGACGCCCGAGATGAAACAGATTGCCAAGAGCGAACCGTTGGACGAATCGGACTTCAACGCCACACCGGCCATCTCAAACGGCCGCGCCTACCTGCGCAGCAACCAAGCGATCTACTGCGTGAAGTAAGCGCTGATCATCGTCGGACATCAGCCGGTTCGCGTTAGCGCCCGGGCACCACGCCTGACTCTCAAGGCCGATCGGCTCGTGCCCTATCAGCTACTCTCTTTCACCCTGCCGGGATATGCTACCCGGCTGCTTTGATCCTCTCCCCTCCTCGATCCACGGAACAAAACCGCCAGATGCCAACTTCACGACCCGTTGCTCTCGTGACCGGATCCGCGACCGGTGTCGGCCGCGCCTGTGTGCTGCAATTCGCCCGCCGCGGATTTGACGTCGTCATCAACTACTCCCGCAGCGAAAGCGACGCGCTTCAAACGGCATCCGAAGTGAAGCAACTCGGGGCGAAGGTCCTGCTGGTCGGTTGTGACGTTTCCGACGACATGGAAGTCCGCAAGATGATCGCCAAAGTCAACGACACGTTCGGGCGATTGGACGTCTTGGTCAACAACGCCGCGACGACATCCTTCATCGAACATCGCGACCTGGAGGGGCTGACCGAATCGATGTGGGACCGGATGTTGGCGGTCAATTTGAAGGGTGCGTTCTTTGTCACGCGGGCGGCCGCGGACTTGTTGCGCGCCAGCGGTTCGGGAAGCGTCGTCAATGTCAGTTCTGTCGCCGGGATCACCGGCAGCGGGTCGTCGATCGCCTACTGCGCGACGAAGGCCGGTCTGAACACGATGACTAAATCACTGGCCCGAGTGCTGGCGCCCGAAGTCCGCGTCAACGCGGTTTGCCCCGGTCCGATCGACAGCCGTTGGATCAAGGAAGGCAATCCGAAATGGGATCTGGACGCGATGGTGGCCGGCTATCCGATCCCCAAGGCGTCCCAACCGGACGACATCGCCGACGCGGTACTGTTCTTCGCCACCGGCACCGCGATGACAACCGGACAGATCCTGAGCGTCGATGGCGGTCAGACGCTGCTGTAGCTCGGTTGCTGACAATCTCGCTACAATCGACGCAGCACCTTTCTCCGGTTGATCGGCGGCAAGAATTCAATGGGCATCTGACGATGAATGATCTTGAAGGGCGACGGCCGCTGAAAACCCGCAGTTGGCGGGTGTTTCAGTACGCAGCGGAACGACTGGCGCAGACCCGCGTGACGCCCAACATGATCAGCACCTCCAGCATGGTCTTTGGCGTCATCGCCGGCTTAGCGCTCGCCGGAACGTCGATGGCGGGATCGTCAGGCGTGCTCGCAATCCTTTATCTGGCAGCAGCCGGTTGCATGCAACTGCGTTTGATCGCCAATTTGCTGGACGGCATGGTGGCGGTCGAAGGGGGAAAAGCGTCACCGGTCGGCGTGTTGTACAACGAGGTCCCCGACCGTCTTTCGGACGTCGCCATTCTGATCGGAGCGGGATACTCGTTGGCATCGCGAGCGGAACTGGGGCTGGCGGCGGCGGTCGTTGCCGTCTTTGTCGCTTACATCCGCGCGATCGGATCCAGCGCGGGCGCGGGTGAAGTCTTCGTCGGACCGATGGCCAAGCCCCAGCGAATGGCATTGATGACGTTCGCTTGCGTCCTCTGTGCGTTGCTCTCGCTGACAAGTTCGGGACTGTCCGGACGCTGGCAAGCCCCTGTGATGGGAGCGGTTCTGGGATTGATCATCGTCGGCGGTGTCATCACGTCGGTGCGTCGCCTGATGATCATTTCCGAAACACTTCGTGCCCAGATGCGGCGCCCGATGGAATTTCCCGCGGACGAATTTCCCGCGGACGAATTACCCGCGGATGATCGCGCCCCCGCAGAATCCGCGCAGGGGGAATGAGTTTGTTTGATCACCTGTCGACGGAGATTTGCCTGACGTTTGCGGCGATCGCAGGATTGCTGTTGCTTGCCAACGTGATTCTCATCTTGCGCAAGCGCGCCGATCCCGATCGCGATGACACCGAATTAGTGCTTCGCGTCCGGACGTGGTGGATCATCGTTGGATGCTTTGCATTCATGATTGCCGTCTCCAGAACGACCGCGGTCGCTTTCTTAGGATTCGTCAGCTTCCTCGCGTTCAAGGAGTTTTTGTCACTCATCCCGACGCGGCGGGCCGATCATCGTGTGTTGTTCTGGGCTTAC
>NZ_JBFHKV010001232.1:0-2309 GCF_041595215.1 Stieleria sp.
AAACACGGGTCGCGCCCGAGAACGACGCAACAATACTGATGGCTCGAACCGTGGAATCGACTTCCATCCCGTCGTCGTTGAATTGACGGGCTGGAAGCCTCTCCCGCTCTTCTTTCTGCCGTTGCACCCCCCGGCTTCTCAACGATTTCCTGATGCAACTCTATTACTTTCTGGCCGTCATTCTCTCGCTCAGCTTGGGCTCGCTGCCGGAATCGAACCAGCCCTTCGGCCATGCGGTCGGATTCAGCGGGCTGGTGATCGTCGCGTGGTGGGGGCTGTGTTATCTGGCGGTCCGGATGGTTGCCGGGCTGATCGACAAGGGGGAAGTCGATGCGACGGTGGGCTACGATTGGTTTGATCGTCAAACCGAGTGTTTTCGCTGGTTCTCGCTGGGGCTGATTCTGCTTTGTCTGGGCGGATTCGGGCTGGGCCGGAACTTGGACCGGTTGCCGCTGACTCAACACTCCTTAGCGCTGCAATCGATCGTTTTGTTGTTTCCCGCGATCGCAATGATGGCCGGATTGTGGGCCGGGGAGTCGCTGTTTGCGGCACGCATGGGCGTGGCGCGACGGGGGTGGTGGGCGACGTTGACGTCCACGTTTTCGGCCCTGCGATGCAGCGTCGGTTGGCTCGTCGCACCGATCATCGGCTTTCTGGCGATCATCGATCTGATCTCATTGACGGCGGTCGGGGACCAGATCCCGAACTGGGCGGCGTGGATCGCGTTGGTCGCCGTGATGGTCGCCGGCATCCCGATCTTGGTACGGCGAGTGTTTCCGACCCGTCCGATCGATGCTGCCACCAAGCAATGGATCCAATCGGTCGTCACCTCCGGCGGCATCCGACGCTGCAAAATCGTGATGTGGGATACCAACCACCAAACCCACAACGCGATGATCGCCGGTCTCTTCGGGCGTTTTCGCGTGTTGCTACTGAGTGATCGATTGGTGCGAGACCTGACGCGAGAGGAGTTGGCGATGGTGATTCTGCACGAAGTGGCCCACGCCAAACGGTTTCACGTGCCGCTGCGAATTCTGGCCCTGGTCCCCGCCTGGTTGCTCGGGGCGGGGCTCGAACGGGGGCTGATGCATGATTCCATGCCGGTCGGGGCGGCGGACTGGGCAGCGGACTGGGCGGGCACGCTGGGCAGCGTGCTCAGTCTGGTGGCGACCGTGTTGATCCTGCGTTTGGTCAGTTATCGCAGTGAATTTGACGCCGACACGGTGGCCTGTTGGTTGGCGCCGGCCGTTTCTCGCTCGTGCGAGCGGGTGCCCACGACCGAGCCGGAGGCACGTCGCCACCTCGCGTCGGCGCTGCTGCGTGTGACCGAAGGTTGCGCGGCGGCACGCAAGCCGACATGGCTGCATCCCGGCATCGCCGATCGGATCAACGCCTTTTCCCCACCCCAAGTGGCCTAAGCATCCAGCTTGCGGCTCCTGAATTTCACCGAATTTTTGCCTTCTGATCGCACTCCGTATTGGTTTTCTGCGGAAAATTTGCCTATGTTGAATCGTTCACGGCCGGGCAACCGGTCTGTCCCATTGTCGATTCCAACCCCAAAATTGAGTCCAGACATGAAACGATTTTTAGCCTCCGCGGCCGCCGTTTTGCTCGTCGCGACCGCTACCACGTTGACCGCCGACGTTGACCTGAAAGACATCCAATGCGTGGTGGCAAAGAAAGCTGCTGACGCCAGCAAGTCAGCCGACTACAAAGACGCCAAGGTGTATTTCTGCTGCAACGGTTGCGCCGGCAAGTTCGCCAAGGATACCGAGAAGTATGCCGTCAAAGCCAATCATCAATTGGTCGCGACGAAGCAGTACGTCCAAAAGAAGTGCCCGTTCAGTGGCGGTAAATTGAACGAGTCGACGGCGATCAAACTGGCCGGCACCGAAGTCGCGTTTTGCTGCAACAATTGCAAAGGCAAAGCGGAAGGCGCCGAAGATGACGAAGCCAAGCTGAAGCTGATCTACAACGACAAGTCCTTCAAGAAAGGCTTCGAGCTGGCGAAGAAAGAATAGTCGCTCGTTGTAAAAACCGATGCGATATCGCCTTGTCGTCCACCTCGACCCGTTGACGGCGATCGCAGTTTTTAACGCGGCGTTGCTGTTGATCGGCATCGCCGCGTTTTTGTTTTACCTGGTCCTGCGCCGTAGCAGGCCACTGGCGGACTGGGCCAGAACGCATCGCAGATCCTTTCAGGTTGCCGGTGCTGTTTATCTTGCGTCGATTTTGATCACCGCGTGTTTTCAAACCGGTTGGTATCGTCACGGGATCGGTCTGTTTGTCGCCGGTCTTTCCGGGCTGAT
>NZ_JBFHKV010001233.1:0-2307 GCF_041595215.1 Stieleria sp.
GGCCGGCGGTCGGTTGCTGTTACTGACCGAACCGGGAGAATTGATGATCGCACCGGCGACACCCGACGGCTGGGACCCCATCACTGAAGCGAAAGTCCTTGACGGAAAATCTTGGACCGCCCCCGTCCTGTCCGACGGCCGCATCTTCTGTCGAAGCATCCAAGGCCAACTCGTCTGCGTCGACTGCCGTGATTAGAATACCCACATGACAGGCCTCCAGCCTGTCGATCCCCTGACCTCCCCGGCCTCGCAATCTCCACCTCATCCAACGATGCCCATGCAACGTCGATCCTTCCTCGCCGGAACCGCAGCCGCCGCGACACTCGCCTCCGCTCCCAAGATTCACGCGGCCTCCAAAGACAAAACATACCGCACGGCGCTGATCGGGGCCGGATGGTGGGGCATGAACATCCTGCGTGAAGCGATGGCCGGCGGTCAAACCAAAGTGGTCGCGCTGTGCGATGTCGATTCTGATCGGCTGGAGATCAACGCAGAGGAGGTGACGGATTTGTCGGGCGATACCCCACGAACCTACTCCGACTATCGCGAGCTGTTCGAAAAGGAAGACGTCGAGGTGGCGATCATCGCCACGCCGGACCACTGGCACGCCCTTAACGCACTGGCGGCGATCGAAGCCGGTGCACACGTCTTTATCGAGAAACCGACCGGCCACACGATCGGCGAAAGCCAGGCCGTTCTTGCCGCCTCACGTGCAGCCAATCGCCTGGTCCAAGTCGGTCTACATCGACGCATCGGCCCCCACCATGTCTCGGGGATGAAATTCTTGAAGGACGGAGGTGCCGGAGAGATCGGGCTAGTTCGCATGTTTGTCCACAGCAGGGGCGGCGCGGAGAAACCGACGCGCAACAGCGAACCACCGGAGAACCTTGACTGGGAGATGTATTGCGGCCCCGCGCCGCTGCGTCCTTATTGCCGACGGATCCATCCCGGCGGCTTTCGGCACTTCCTGGATTTTGCCAACGGAACCCTCGGCGATTGGGGCGTCCACTGGCTGGACCAGATGCTGTGGTGGAGCGACCAGCAATCACCCCATAGCGTGCATTCGACCGGCGGACGACCAATTGCCGGAGCCCCCGTCTTGAATGACGAAGAACAAACGACCGACGCCCCCGATCATCAAACCGCAACCTACGAATTTGATTCCTTCACCGCGACCTGGGAACATCGCAAGTTTGCCGGGCAAGGCCCCGAGCAAACCAGCATCGGTTGCTACTTCTTCGGCACTCAGGGGACCTTCCATATCGGTTGGCGCGATGGCTGGACGTTCTATCCGGCCGACAGCAAGAAACAAGTGATCCACCAAGACGCCCAGTTGCAAGAACCCGACGGTCACAACCTGAAATTGCTCTATGCCGATTTCCTCCGCGGCATCGAAACGGGAAGCCGCCCCGTCGCGGACATCGAGGTCGGACACCAAGCCACCACGCTCGCCCTATTGGGCATGCTCTCGATGAAACTCGGCCGCAGCGTCCGCTGGGACCCCGACGCCCAATCCATCATCGGTGACGAAGAGGCCAACGGCATGCTGCGACGAAAGTACCGCCAGCCCTGGACGTATCCCGAAATCGGCTAATCCCGGCAGCTGCATTTGGCAGGAAAACCGGGGCAGAACGATGACGCGCGCGGTGGAGACGCCGACAAGAAAAGGGGTGACAGGAAAAGAGGTATACCCGGCGTGATCCGTATCAGCGGTACGATCGACCAGACGCTGATTTGAGCGGAAGCGGCGAAATGGATTCGCCGGATGGAGCGTCGGCATCGAGGCGAGTTTGCGACGTAGGATTGGCCGTCACCTGCCTTCCGCCTCGCTGATTCCGCCATGATCACGCTTGCCTCTTCCAGTCCAACCGCCTGCAGCCAGTCCATCACGCCTTCGTTGCGGGGGCGGTTTGTGACCGATGCTTGTGAAATGGAATCCCTCGTCCCGGCTTGGCGACGGCTGGTCGAACGCTGTGCGTGGCGAAATCCATGCTACGAGCCGGAGTTTTTGATACCGCTGCTGAAGCACCGGTCGGACGCATCGGCGCGTTTGTTGGTCATCGAGGGGACGCCTGCAAACGGCGACGCGTCAGACGTCTACGGGGTGATGCCCCTGGTAACGCAAGCGTTTTATCGCTTGCCGATTCATTGCGTTCACGCCTGGCGGCCGGACGAAGCGTTCGACTCGACTCCGTTGTTGGATCGCCAATACGCCAACGAAGCTCTCACCGCGATCTTGACGTCGCTCTCCGAAACGGGCGCCCGATTGCTGGCCTTGGACACCGTCTCGGCCGCGCCGGAATTTGA
>NZ_JBFHKV010001234.1:0-2306 GCF_041595215.1 Stieleria sp.
ATTCATAAGTCTGCTTCTCAGGATCGATCAATCGCCACGTTCCGGATCCATCGGTTTGTCCATCGGCCAAATTCTCGATATCAACACCGTTGTTCCAACGCCACGTTCCCTTGATGGCAGGGGCTCCGGCCGGTCGCGAGCCCATCTCTTTGGTTGACTGTTGATTCGGCGGAACAATCTCGGTCGCTTCAATTCGTTTCATCTGATCGCGGATGGCAACGGCGATGTCCAGTTCCCCCTTCTCCGTATGAGCCTTTTTCTGCTTGTTCAACCGCCGCATCAGCGTTTCGCGGAGTGATTTACGTTCTTGAATGTACGATTGTTCCAGACGACCACGGGCGTCCACAAAGCGTCGGTCGATCGATCGGATATCGGTCGCATGTTGGTCAAGCTCGCTGGCAATCAGATGCTCCGAGGACTGAACCTCAGGCAGTTTGTCATCGGCGCACGATGCGACATTCGGCTGAAGACAAAAGACAATACTGGCGAGGATGAATGACGTCCGCAGGCTCACTGTTCTTCTCCGATTGGCACCGATGCTTTGATTCTGACCCGACTATTCTGGCAAGTTCGCGACCGCCAATCTAGTAAAATCTGCTCCAAAACACCTGCGAACGCGTCAATGGTCCGTTCTCGCCCCGCCTCGCTCCACTCAATCAAGGACTACGCTGGCAGCAACGCCGCGATCGGTTCGCCGCGGTCGGTGATCGGGACCGGGCGGTCGCCGGCGTAGAGGTTCTTGCGATAGTCGACCTGGGCCGCAGCACAGATCGTGGCGAAGAAATCAGGCACACTGACTGGATCCGACACAATCTTTTTGGACAGCTCATCCGTTTCGCCCCAGGCGCCGCGGTGTGCCAGACCACCACCGGCCAGGATACAACTGAACGCGGTGCCTTGATGACCGCGACCACCGCCGCTGTCGAATTCCGGCGGACGACCAAACTCACTGGTGATCACAATCAGCGTTTTATCCAGCAGCTTCTTTTCTTCCAGGTCCAGGATCAGCGTCGATACCGCGGTGTCCATCTCCTGAATCAACTTATGCTGTTGCAAGATCCCGGCGTTGTGCACGTCCCAGCCGGCACCGTTAAGAAAGTTCAAGTTGTGTGACACTTCGATGAAACGCACCCCACGCTCAACCAGCCGCCGGCTGAGCAAACAGCGCTGACCAAACTCGCCGCCGTAACGTGCCCGCAGATCGGCCGGTTCGCGATCGAGTTGGAACACACGGTTGAAACTCGGACCGCTCAATTCCAAACTCTGGCGAATCGCCGCGTCATAATCGAGCAACCGTTGCTCGGCAGTCGGATCGCCGTTTCGTTGCAGCGTCGCCAGAAACCGTTCGCGTCGCGATTGCCGCTGCGGCGTGATCCCGTCGGGACGACTCAAACCGGCCGGGCCTCGGCTGGTATCGGTCAGATACAAATAACTGTCACGTGCCCCCAGAAAGCCTGGACCACGCGTCACGTTCGGGTAGCCGATCAAGACATACGGCGGTGCACCATCCCCGGCGGCCCCACGTTCGTGCGCGATGATCGAACCCAGCGACGGATAGGTCACTGTTCCGCTGATCGGTCGACCGGTGTGCATTCGGTTGGTGGCCGCGGCGTGCTCGTCGATCATCTCATGATGCACACTGCGGACGGCCGTGACACGGTCCATCAACGGAGCCAGCTGCGACAGGTGTTCGCACACGCGCACACCCTCGACGGCGGTATCGATCGATTCGTAATACGAACCGGCTTGTTTCTTGGACGGGTCGCCCTTGCGTTTGGGATCAAACGTATCGATCTGGCCCATACCGCCGCCGAGCCAGATCGAGATCACGTGCTCGGTCTTGCCGCGGAGCAGCTTGGCGGCTGCGTCCTGGCTGGACGGATTGGCGAGCCCCAGTGACGACAGGCCTAATCCGCCCGCCGTTGCGGCACCGGCGGCCAGAACGTCGCGTCGTGTGAAAGGTTTCATGTTCATGTCTCAGTTACGGTATCCAAACAAATTCGCGATGGTTGACCAAACTCCAAACCACGTCCTCATAGACTTCACGCCAAGACGTTTCCAACCTCGGGTCCGGCGGTGGTCCGGCCGCAACGCGGCGCTCCAGTTCCACTTGAATCTCGTTCGCCCGTGGACGCAAATGATTGAACCATGTCACCAGCGGCAACGGCTCGGGCGATTCGGGCACCGTGATCTGAGAGTCGGGGACCAAACGTTTATGAAAACCCTCGGCCAGTGCAGCGGTGAACGTTTCGCGTTCCTCCGCATTCGGCAAACGACACAGCAGACGCAAGAACAACGTTTCGACC
>NZ_JBFHKV010001235.1:0-2305 GCF_041595215.1 Stieleria sp.
CCTGACGACCATCGTCGCCAAAAGCCCGCGGCGGCAGCCGATCCACCCGGGATCGTACGTGCATATCGACAACAGCTTGCCCAGCGAGCGACCACTGACCGGGCTCACCCTGGAATGCTGGATTCGTCCCTTCGCACTCGGCGGCTGGCAAGGCTTGATTAATCAACATGACTATCCGGACAAATGCGGGATCGGGCTGTTCCTCAGCGACGGCCAGATTGCGTTCATGACCGACAGTGGCGGCAAACACAATCCTGCGTCTCTTCACAAAACCGCACCAGGATTGATCGAGACCCAGCGTTGGCACCACGTCGCGGCAACCTGGGATGGAAAAGTAAAACGTGTCTTCATCGATGGAAAGGCGGCGGGCGAATGGCCATACACTGGAGTCGTTCGTCCTGGGAAGACGGCCCTCAGGATGGGTGCTTACGGCAGCAAGGGAGCGGCAGAGAGTTTCTACAACGGCGACATCGCGATGGTGTCCCTGTATGACCAAGCGATCACTCTGGATCAGGTTCAAAAACGCATTGCCGATCGCGGGCTGACCATTCCAACAGGAAACGCCGTTCTCGCTTGTTGGCCCTTCACCGAAGAACGCGGCACTCGGGTCGCCGACGCCGGTGTCGGTGGACGGCACGGGCGAATCATTAACCGCGGCACGTGGATGATCGGTGGGCCCAGCTTTGACGCCGCAGCCATCGATCGGCACGATACCAGCTACGATCCGACGAAAGATCCGAAACGTGGCCACGGACTGCGGCTCGCATCAGACGAACTTTACAACGCGCGTTGGAAAATCAATCATCGGTTCCGCATCCCCGCTGACGCAAAATCCGGAGTTTACGCAGGCCGCTTTGATTTTGAAATCGATGGAAAGCCAAAACGTTACTTCACGACGTTTATCGTACGCCGACCGGAGTCGCGGCCAAAGGCGCCGCTGGCGGTGCTGATGTCGACCAATACCTGGTTGGCATACAACTCGGCGCCGTTTCCCATCAATCACGGGCGGGAGCTGACAATGATGGGCACAGGTGGCCTTCCAACAACGCACCCAGACGCTGCGACCTACAGCGGCTATCGCGATCACCGCAACGGTCAACCGACATACAAAATCGGGATGAAATTGCCGTGGCCGGCGGCCGGTCCGAACAAGACCTACATCAATCAGTCCTACAGCCATCTGATGCGCGGCGAGCGTTTTCTGCATCTCTGGTTGGACCAGCACGGATACGATTACGACGTCATCACCGACCGCGACCTGGATCGCAACCCCGAAGTACTCGATGGCTATCAGGCCGTTGTCATCAATGGACACAGCGAATACTGGTCGGCGCGCGCCTATGAAGGACTCGACGATTACCTCAAAGCCGGCGGCGATGCGATCGTCCTCTCCGGTAACACGATGTTCTGGCGGGTTAGCTTCGACGAAACCGACGAGTTCATGGAGGTACGCAAGTACGGGACAGGAATCGGCGGACGCAAACTCGCGCAAGTCGGCGAACTCTATCACAGTCATGATTTCCGCCGCGGCAGTTTGATGCGTTTCTGTGGTTACCCGGCCTGGAAAGTCGTCGGGCTCACCTGCATCGGCTGGGGCGGCGCGTTCAAGCCCTATCAAGTCGACCAGCCTGACCATTTTCTCTTCAACACGCCTCATCAGGTTGGATTGAAAAAGGGAGATGCATTTGGATTCATCAGCAAGGACATGGGCGCAGTAGGCCACGAGTTCGACGTTCGCCTCTCAACGTTGCAGCGTGCCACTGCGGACTCGGCCATCAAGGGCTTGGTTGAACCCCAAGGGATTGTCACCGTCGCTAGCAGTAACGACCAGCGCCGTGTGATTGACTACAACGCCGAAGGACACAAGCCGCGGATCGGCGACGACCAGACGATCGCCGAGATCATCTACTGGGAACGTCCAACAGGCGGTCGCGTGTTCCACACCGGATCCATCGCAACCGCCTGGGGCGTGTATCACGACGAACACATGAGCAAACTGCTCAAGAACGTGTTGCATCATTTTGGCGTCGAAGCTGGGCGGAAGAGGCCCCGGCATTGAAAAACGCCTGACTCTAACGTTTTCTAGGTACCGGATCTTGCCAGATAGGCGTGGGTCTTTAGGCCCGGAGGATGTCGATTGTATTACTGACGAATTACTTGCCGTACCGCGTTGTGGGAACGACTCGCGAGCGGCAACCGCTCCTGCGGCCCGCACGCCAGCGGCGTGCCACATCAAAGCTTGGGGTCGCGCCCGCGCACCCCAAGTTCCGGTCGCCAACAGGCCGCCAACCCCAACGGGGTTGAA
>NZ_JBFHKV010001236.1:0-2298 GCF_041595215.1 Stieleria sp.
CGCTTGGCGGTGTTGTCGGTGTGTCTGGTCTGGCCGTTGATTTGGGTCGGCGGTTTGGTGACCACGTACGACGCGGGGATGGCGGTTCCCGATTGGCCTGGGACTTACGGATACAACCTATTTTTGTACCCGCTGTCGACTTGGTTGTACGGTCCGTTTGACCTGTTTATCGAACACGGCCACCGGCTGTTGGGGGCGGTCGTCGGTTTGGTGGCGATCGCGATGGTGATTGCGGCGATTCGGCGCGAAGATCGTCGCCCGGTCGTCTGGCTGACCGTCGGGATCCTGGTCGCCGTGATTTCGCAAGGTGCGTTGGGCGGAGTCCGCGTGTTGTTAAGCGATCGAACCACCGCGATGATTCATGGCTGTTTCGGCCCCGTCGTGTTTGCCTTGTGCTGCATCGCCGCCTCGGTGACCAGCCGTCGTTGGTGGGACCGCAAGCTGACGGCGAAACGGGCGGCACAGGGCGCCGAATCGGTCAAGCCGCTCGGCCGCTGGGTCGTCGCGTTGGCGTCGGTGCCCGTGCTGTTGAGCTATTTGCAGTTGGTCCTGGGGGCGCAGCTGCGACATGTCCAGCCGTTGACCACCCCGGGAACCTTCACGCTGATTGTGGCGGTCCACATCGTCACTGCTTTCGGTTTGTGGTTGTTGACGCCGGTTTTGTTCGTTTTGGTGCGTCGCTGCGGCGATTTGACGCTGTCCAGGCCGGCCGGTTGGCTGATATGGTTTGTGGGCTGTCAAATCTTGCTCGGCACCGGGACATGGATTGTCACTTACGGTTGGCCGAGCGTTTTGGAGTTTCTTCCGTTTGGCGAAGGCTTTTTGGTTCGCTCAAAGGGATTCGTGGATTCGATCATCGTGACCGCGCATGTCGCGGTCGGGTCGCTGATTCTGGCGACGGCGGCGGTGATCCTGGTTCAAGTTTTACGTCAGCGAACGCTTGCCACCCCCGTTTAATCATTTATGTCCAGCAACGTCCTTGCCACCGATTCCCGCTATGAAACCGATCGCCGAGGTGTCAGTGCCCCGTACACTGCAGCCCGGGAATGTGGTTCGGCAACGGCCGTCCTCGATCTGCCGGCACAACGCAGGGAAGCGACTCGACGCATGGAAGTGACGGCCCAGGCAACACCGGCATTGAATCAGATGGTGGACCAGGCGGAGGTGTCGATGCGCGTGTTGGTTTCTGATCTGATTCAGCTGACCAAGCCGCGGATCGTCGTGATGATCTTGGTGACGACGGTCGCCACAGCAATGATCGCAGCCGGCGGACCGGTTTCGCTCGGTACGCTCGCCTTGTTGCTGTTGGGCACCGGGATGGTTGCCGGCAGTGCCGGCGGGGCGAACCAGATCTGGGAACGCGTGATCGACCGCAACATGCCGCGCACCGCGGTGCGTCCGCTGCCGTCGGCTCGGATGTCGACCGGCATGGCGACGGCGTTTACCGCGTCCATGGGCACGCTGGGGTTGGCGATCTTGTGGATGGGGTTCTCATTGACGCCGGCCGGTGTGGGGTTGGCGACCTGGTTGTTGTACGTGTTTCTGTACACGCCGATGAAAACCCGGACGTCCTGGAACACGACGGTCGGAGCGATCGCCGGTGCATTGCCGATGTTGATCGGCTACACGGCACTGGGCGGTTCGTTGGCCGACGAGACCGGATGGTTGTTGTTCGGCGTGTTGGCTGCTTGGCAATATCCGCATTTCATGGCCATCGCATGGCTGTACCGACGCCAGTATGAACAGGCCGGATTCTGCATGTCGACGACGGTCGAGCCGACCGGGATCTCTGCGGCGATTCAAAGCATCGTGGGGTCGCTCGCGGTCATCGTTTGCGGCGTCGTGTTGTGTTGTCTGTCGCCGGGGATCGTTCCCGCCATCGTGTGCAGCGTCGCGGTGTTGGCCGCCACGGTCCCGATGTTGAAGGCATCGATCCGTTTCGCGCGGAGCCGAACGGACGTGACCGCACGCCGATTGCTGCGGTCCTCGTTGTTGGTGCTGCCCGCCGTCTTGGCGGTTGTTACGATTCGTGTCTTTTGGTGATCTATGAGAACCGCGTCAAACATCGCCGCGATCTTGTTCGTGGGAATCATTTTGGGATTGGTGGGCCGCACGCTTCGCCAACGTTCGGCGCCCGCGGGGCCGGGGCCTGAAGAGGTGGTCTACACCGCGGAGGTGGCGCCCGGGGAAGAACCGCGGGTCACCGACAGCAGCGAAATCGCCAACGATGAAGTCGTCCATCCGCCCGAGGACGAGGCTTGGTTGAGCCGGTTCGAGCTGACCGAGCGGAGCGGCGAG
>NZ_JBFHKV010001237.1:0-2297 GCF_041595215.1 Stieleria sp.
TGCGGGGCGGACCCCCAAACCGATCCGGTCGCGGTGCGGCAAAACGTTTCCTATTTGCCCGGCGACGCGCGGTTGCCCCGGCACCTGCGGGGCGATGGCGTGTTGCGGTTTTTCGCGGACATTCATCCCCGCGGCGATCTGTCGCGCAGCCGGGCGATCGCCGAAGCGCTGGAACTGGACACGCGGCGCCATGTTTCGATGATGTCGACCGGCATGCGACAAAAGCTGGCGCTGGCGGTCGTGCTCGCGCCGGCGACGCCCCTGTTGATTCTCGACGAACCGACAGCCAATTTGGACCCGACGGTTCGCGGGACGGTCATGGAATTGGTTTCCCAGGCCCATCGTGACGGCCGCACGGTGATTTTTTCGTCGCACGTGCTCAGCGAGATCGAAGACACATGCAATCGCGTGGCGTTTCTGCGCGGCGGCCATTTGGTGCTGGAGTTGCAGATGGCGGAACTGTTCCAGCGGCATCGCATCTGGGCAGATTTGCCAGTCGGAACCGCCTTGGATCGCTCGGCCACGCTGGCCAGTCTCCCCGAATCCTTTCGCGATCACATCAGCATCACCGAAGTCGAGTCGATCGCCAGTGACGGCGCGGTGTCCGTCCGTATCGATACCGCCGGCGACCTGGCCCCGATGCTGCCCTGGATCAGTTCGCTGGGACTGCATCGGATGCGAATCGAACCGCTGGGGCTGCGTTCGGTCTACGACTCGGTGCATCACGACACCTTGGAAGACCCACGCGACCATGAAGTGCCGCCCGAGGGCGACAACAACGAACGCATCGACGGTGGGGTGGCAGGATGATCAACCGAATTCTTTTGCGCAGTTACATCAAACAGGCAGCGTTGCTGTTTGTCTCGCTGGGTCTGGCCTTGTTCGCGTTCGCCTGGGTTCGCGTCTGGGTCGTCAGCTTGTTGGACATGGGCCAGTTTCAAAACATCCTGGAACAGCTGCGCGGTTTTGAAAAGCTTTCGCCGATCAGTTTTGATTCGCTGTTCACCTACCAAGGTCGCGTCGGGCTGACGTACGATGAGCCGATCATCATTCTGTGCACGGTGATCTGGTGTCTTTCGCGGGGCAGCGATGTCGTCAGCGGGGAACTGGGCCGCGGAACGATGGAAATGCTGCTGGCGCAACCGATCAGCCGGGCCCAATTGATGTGGTCCCACGCGGCCGTTGCGGTCGGCGGGCTGGCGTTGCTGTGTGGACTGGTGTGGTTCGGAATTTTTGTCGGGGTGTCGGTGACGACGGTGGACGAGACGGTCCCGCCGCCGAGCGTGGATGTGCCGCTGTTCGGATGGACCATTCCGCTGCAGATCAGCGAGCCGCAAGTCGAGTCGTTTCCGCTTTCCGAGCGTGTCGACTCGCGTGCCTATGCGGCACCGACGTTCAGCCTGTTCGCGTTCGGCTTTTTCCTGCTGGGACTGTCCAGTTTCTTTAGCAGCATCGACCGTTACCGGTGGCGAACGATCGGAATGGTGATGGCGATCTATGTCGTGCAATTGGTGATGTTCGGCCTGGGCAAGGCGGCCGAGTCGTTGAACTGGTTGCAGGGGATGTCGTTTTTCAATTGCTACCGCCCCCAGAAACTGGCCGCGTTGGTCGCCGAAGACGGCCTGTCGGCGCCGTGGGATTGGTCCACGCCGATGCCTGACGCGATGCTGCCGCCGTTGTTCTACCCAATGATCCTGATCGTGCTCGGTGGCATCTGCTATCTGCTCGCTGCAAGACAATTTGTTAAGCGAGATTTGCCGGCTCCGTTGTAGGGAGGTGTTAGCGGTTAGCGATTAGCAGTTAGCTTTTAGCGGTTAGCATCGAGCTTGAAAAATTAGGTGGCTGCTGTCGCCGGGCGGCGGGCTTGGTGGGGCGGGGGTGGCAGAATGATGGGGGCAGAATGATGGGGGCAGAATGATGGGGGCAGAAGAGATTTGGCATCGCGATCGGAGCGGTTAGATGGTTTTTCTGTCCCGTCTGTTTCTGCCACTTCTGATCATTTTCATTGCGACATCGATGTTGCGTCGGTCGCTTTGCGTTTCGCTGGAACCCGGGACGGTTCATCCGAGTTAAACTGATGCGATGGGAGATCCACATGCATCGTCGGGGCCGGGGGCCGGTTTGTCGCTGATCGCTGCTGTCGCCGCAGTGTTGCTGCTGGGGCTTGCGTTCGGCGGTTCGTTGTGGGTGCTTGCCGCGATCGTCGCAGCGGCGGTGATCTTGATCAATCGATTCTTGGCGCTGACCTGGACCCGGTGCTCGATCGCCACCCGCGAAGGCGGCGACGCAGAACTGAA
>NZ_JBFHKV010001238.1:0-2292 GCF_041595215.1 Stieleria sp.
GTGCCGATCATCGATGTCCGCTGCAACCGAAAATTCACCGGCGTACCGCAAGTCGAAACGGATAACCAGCGTGTCGCCGAAATGGCGTTTTCGCATCTGTGGGAGCGTGGGTTTCGACGATTCGCTTTCTGTGGGTTTCGATTTGCCACGTATTCCGACGCCCGACTGGCCGCGTTTCAAAAATTGGTCGATGCCGCCGAATGCCCCTTCGATGTCTACCAATCGCCCGGCGTCCCCGGCACCACGTTGACACAACTGGAGGAGGCGGGGGTGCTGGAATTGGAATCGTTGGCGAAGTGGTTATCGACGCTTTCGCGACCGACCGGTCTGTTGGTTTGCAATGACATTCGCGGGCAACAGGTTCTCAACGCGTGCCGGCTGTCCAATATCGCCGTCCCCGATGACCTGGGGGTGATCGGCGTGGATGACGACGACGCGATCTGCTTGCTGTGTGACCCGCCGCTTTCAAGCGTCCGGCCCAACGCGGAGCAGGTCGGTTATCGGGCCGCGGAGATTCTGCAACAAATGATGACTGGTTTGCTGCCTGAAAATGAAATCGAGTACGTTCCGCCCATCTCCGTCTCCGAACGCCTCTCGACGAAAGTCGTGGCCGTCGACGATGTCGAGATCGCCCGCGTGTGCCGATTCATCCGGCAAAACGCCTGTTCTGGAATCAACGTGGGCGACGTCGCCGAATTCACCTCCCTTTCCCGCCGTCAATTGGAGCGGCGGTTCCGGGAAGTCCTGGGCCGAACACCACACCAACAAATCACGATCACCCAATTGGAACGCGTCAAGCAGTTGCTGTTGGAGACCGACATGACGCTGGAGCAAATCGCGGCGAAGACGGGCTACAGCCATAAAGAATGCTTGGGCGCCGTTTTCAAACGCGAGACCGGTGAGTCACCCGGCGAGTTTCGATCGAAACAAACCAATGGCGATCCCACGCAAACTCCGCCAGTTCCGTCAAAAAGCCGCTAGTATTCCGTTGCCAGCTTTCCTTCTGATCCCCCCTTCACGATTCGTTCCCATGCTTCGGTCTTTCTTGATTCTGATCTGCTTCGGCGCAAGTGCCACCTGTTCGCAGGCCCTCGACATCTTCGTCAGTCCTGCGGGTGACGATGGCAACGACGGCTCGTCCGCTGCTCCGGTGGCGACGCTTGCTCGGGCACAGGTTCTCGCTCGTCAATCGGCCGGAACCGCCCCCGTGACGGTCTCCGTCGCGGACGGTGTTTATTACCTACCCGAGACACTCCAGTTCACCGCCGCCGACTCTGGTTCACCCGATCGACCGGTCCTCTACCGTGCAGAAAACGAAGGCAAGGCCGTGCTCAGCGGCGGCACAAAACTCGACCTGCAATGGCAACCCTTTCGCGACGGAATCTTTGTGGCAACCACCGAATCGGGACTGGCGATCGACCAGCTGTTCCTGGCCGGACGCCAACAACGAATGGCTCGCTATCCGAATTACGACGCCGGCAAAAAAACCGAAGCCTATCAAGGCTATGCCGCCGATGCGTTCTCCAAACAACGCGCCAGCGGTTGGGCCGATCCCACGGGCGGGTTCATTCATGCCATGCATCGGGCCCGCTGGGGAGGATACCACTACCGGATCACCGGCAAGGATTCTGATGGCGAAGTGACCTATGAAGGCGGCTGGCAAAACAACCGCCAAATGGGCATGCACAACGACTTTCGCATGGTCGAAAACATCTTCGAAGAATTGGACGCGCCCGGCGAATGGTATCACGACGCCGGCGCGAACCGCTTGTACTTCATCCCGCCCCCTGGCGTCGACCTGAACCGAACGACGATCGAAGTGGTGCGACTGCGACACCTGATCGAATTCAACGGCTCCGCCGACGCCCCCGTGCGGTTCATGACCCTCCAAGGATTCGTCGTTCGGCATGCCGCCCGGACCTTCATGGAAACGAAAGAACCGCTGTTGCGATCGGATTGGACGATCTATCGCGGCGGCGCCGTGTTGCTTTCCGGCACCGAGGACATCCAGCTGCTAGACACCGAATTTGATCAGGTCGGCGGCAATGCGATCTTTGTCAGCCGTTTCAACCGCCGTGTTGTCATCAAGGGTTGCCGCATCCACGACTGTGGTGCCAGCGGCGTTTGTTTTGTGGGTGACCCCGACGCCGTTCGCGATCCGCTATTCGAATACCGTCAAAAGAACGATCTGAGCCAGGTCGATCGTACTCCGGGCCCGAAGTCGAACCAGTACCCGGCCGACTGCGTCGTCGAAGACTGCTTGATTCATGGGATCGGCCGAGTCGAACGCCA
>NZ_JBFHKV010001239.1:0-2287 GCF_041595215.1 Stieleria sp.
CGCGTCGTCGGCGGGGCTTGGAGCGTGATCTTTGATCGATCGATGCCAGCGGCACAAGATTTGGTCGTCACAAAGAGGAGCGAAGGAGCTGGCGACGATCGCGTGGTGAGTTATCGGCTTGAGCATCGGGACTGGAAGACGGTCGTGGACCTCGACGTCGTTGCGGGGAAAAACAGCAGCGCGACGGGGCACGTCGTGGTGCCGACGACGTCGGGTCGCGAGAGGTCGCGGCGTGATGCGATCGTGAAGTCGGTTGCCGCCGAGGGCGACGGCAGAACGACGGTGATCGCCTACCTGACCCCGGCGCTTGCTGCGACGGCGGACCACGCGCGAGAAGCGATGGCAAGTGAACACCAGCAACCGTTGATTGACGACGAACGAAGTTATTCCGGATTGACGTTCGGCTACAACCGGCCGCTCGCCGTCAAGCGATTCGAGCAACTGTTGTGCGTCGTGGCGTACCTCGATCACTCCACACCCGATGGACCGTTGACGCTGGTCGCGAATCAATCCAGTTGCGTCAGCAGCGCCGCTGCCTCCGTGGTCGCCGGCGATTTGGTTGACGAAGTTCATCTCGACAGCGACGGGTTTCGTTTGAACCACGTGCCCGATTACAGCGACGAACATTTTGTGCCGGGCGCGGCGAAGTACTTTGATTTGCCGGGGCTGTTGTCGTTGCGGGCACCCCACGCGTTGTCGATCCAGGGCGAGGCCGAAGGGGCGATGGGATTGGTCCAAAAGGTTTACGCAGCGGCCGGGGCGGCGGACAGGTTGACGGTGCAGTAAGTAGGGCATGCTGTGCATGCCAATCGTCATGCACAGCATGACCTACGCGCGG
Organism: Stieleria sp.; assembly: GCF_041595215.1. Taxonomy (NCBI): domain Bacteria; kingdom Pseudomonadati; phylum Planctomycetota; class Planctomycetia; order Pirellulales; family Pirellulaceae; genus Stieleria; species Stieleria sp. The sequence continues at coordinate 839 of NZ_JBFHKV010001239.1, forward strand.
CTCACCGTTCGCCCGGTGCGTTTGATGCGGGCGATTTGGATGTTCATCGTGGGGCTGGCAAACTGTTCCGCCAGTCCTTGGGCGGACGATTCGTCTTCGCACCACACGAACACGCCTGGCCCCCAACTGCTTTGTCCCACACCGATCGCGCCGGCGTTTTGTAGCGACGCGATCAGCTCGGTGACCCAGCGGCCGTTGTACGGACCGCCTTGGGCTTCGGCGAACAGCATGCCGCTGGCATGGTTGTAGCTTTCGATCGCGCGGGCGAATTCGGTGAAGCGGCCGGCCTGGGCGGCCGGCAGAATGTCGTCGAGGATGTGCCGGCGCAGCTCATCGCGAAGACGGTTTGCCGCCGAGCGGAGAGGTTCCGATTGCAGTCTGGCAAAGTGATCGGATTCGTGGTTGCCGGAAACGGTTTCGGCAACCGTCGCGGGGCTGAGTGTCAGCAACCGCCATCGCTCGGGTAATTCGACACGTTGGCGAATCGGGTTCAGCGTTTGGTGATCGTCATCACCGGTTTCGAAGATCATGCCGCCGTTGAAAAAGCCATGGACTCCGACCGCCGAGCGTTTGCCCCGATCGGCGATCTGGACGGCGAGTGTTTCATCGGTCATCTCCTGACCGGTCAATTGACGCAACCCTTCGGCGATGGCCAGTGAGAGTTGTGTGCCGCTGCCGAACCCACGGTGCGGCGGCGCGGCCTTGACGACGTCGATCGCCACGGCGGGTAACGCCGCCTGGCCGGTGGCTTGGCAAAAACGTTTGGCGATCGGGCAGGCTCGTTGTTGGTAGCCGCTCGCGACAGTCCATTGCTCGGCCGCGGAAAGTTCGACGACGGTCGCCGGCCGGTCGATCATCGCACCGAGACCACCGAATGGCGGCGACGTGTCGAGTAACCCGAAGTGCAACCGGGCGCCGGTTTCGATTCGAATCCGTTTCGCCGCGCGCATCATGGGGTTCCGGTCGGGGCGGGAGGCTTGATCCGCTGGGTGATCACGGCAGCCAACGTCGCGAACGCGTCCCGTTCGGTGTCGCCCGCGGTCTTGTCGACCAAGGGTTTCAATGCCTCCAGTTGCGATCTGACGTCCTCGGCCGAGATCAAATGGGTTCGCGTTGCCAGGATCGCCGCTTCGATGACGGCATGCTTGGCTCGATTGAATCCAAAGAACGGCGCGATGATTCCGGAGTCGACGACACGGCACGGCATCTCGTAGCGGGGCGGCGTTTCGGCCACGGAAACGACTTCGACGGCGAACCAACGATGGCAACGGTTCAAGATCGCCCATAGTCCGCACTCCGACCGCCGCACCGATGCGGCTTGATCGTCGAGCTGGCTGACCGCGGCCCGGGCGAACAGGGCCGCGTCGTCGGTCACGTGGATCGTCGCGCGGCGCGTCGCACGCAGATTTTCGAACGTGCGAGAGCCCTCGAACGGTCGCAGGACAAAGC
>NZ_JBFHKV010001240.1:0-2286 GCF_041595215.1 Stieleria sp.
ACGGATCCTCAATCAACTCGGCCTGTTGCAGACCGATCGGTCACAACGCGCCGAACTGATCGATCAGTTGCTGCGTCTTGATCTACCGCTTTTGATGGTCTCGCTGGAACAACTCGGTCCACTTTCGACGGAGGAATTGCAACCAGCAATCATCAATGTCCGTGATGCAGAGCGACCGTCCGATCAACGGCTTCGCGCGGCAATCATGATCGCAAACCAGTCTGCGGATCAGGGCGACGAAACAGTGCGTCTGTCGGATGAGGAATCTGAAGCGATCGTCGCGGAACTGCTGCGACACGCATCCATCGCACCACAGGACAACCTCTACCTGATTGACGGCCTGTCGCCGATTCGTGAATCGATCGTTCCTGCGCTCTTGGATCGCGCCCTGCAACCGGTCGACTCGCCGATTCGATCGCTGTCCACGGCGTTTGTGATTCAATTCCTACGCGATCGACCAACCGAACTGCTCGATTTCTTTCTCGACGCGTCCTTTGAGCAACACTCGACGATCCTTGCGACCTTGGCAGACCAGTTGCCACAGACCGCGGATCAAATCCGAAGAATCGTGTTCACGGACCTGGACCCAAATCTTCCAGAACCCGATTACGATCATTTGGCACGACGTCGCGGTGTGGCAGCCGCACTGCTGCACCGTCTGGGCCAGTCCGAATCGACGTGGCCCCTGTTGCGGCAGACAACGTGGCCGCACACGCGGGGTTACATGATCAACCGGATCGGGCCACTCGGTGGAGAGCTTGAACGTTTGCTGAGCCGATTTTCACGCGACCCAGATCCTACCGTCCGCCGCGCCTTGTTGCTCGCGATGGGAGACTTTCCGTGGCGGGACGTCTCCCCGCCGACACGGTCACAGGCAATGATGGTCGCAAAGGATTCGTTCATCAACGACCCCGATGCGGGAATTCATTCGGCAGCCCAATGGTTATTGATGCGGTGGGGCCAAACGGATTGGTTGCGCGCCGAAATTCAGCGGCAATCGGCATTGTCTGTCGATTCGCGCAAGAATTGGTTCGTCAACGCCGCGGGCCAAACGATGGCCATTCTCGACGCACGGGATGACCCCAACATCGGTCGGGTGTTTGCGATTTCCACGGGAGAGGTGACGGTCGGACAATTTATTCAATTCGATCCCGAACACACGTATTACGAATACCGGTCGCCAACCGATGATTGTCCCGTCGGACTGACCGATTGGTTCGATTGCGTGTCGTATTGTCGCTGGTTGAGTGAACGGCTCGGCGCAACTCCGGAGAACTGTTATCCGGCCGAGCTTTCCCAAGACAACCCGGAAGTGGCCTGCGACGCCGTGCTGGAAAGTGGTTCCTATCGGTTGCCGACTTGCTACGAATGGCGATTCGCGTGTGCGGCACTGACCACTTCACGTTGCTATTTCGGCTACTCTGATTCGCTCGCCGACGACTACTATTGGTACTACGAGACTTCACTGACCGAGGATGGCGAGAACCGGTACCATCCGGCCGGAACGAAAATGCCGAACGATTTTGGCATGTTTGCGATGTACGATGGCGTGCGTGAGTGGTGCCATAATCTGAAAGATCACCGCCGCTATGTGATGGGGCAATCCAGCAGCAACAACAAAGACAGGGCGTCCACGCAGCTGGACGTGCCGGTGAACAAGTTGCCCGCCGATCTGCCGCTGTCAATCAACGGCTTTTACGGTTTACGCGTTGCCAAGACAATCACGCGGTGAGAGTGATTCGCAAGTCGATCGACGTCAGGACGATTGTCATCAAGAGGCCGGTTTTTGCAGTAGGACGTAGCGGCTTCGGAATCCGTCCAAATTGTGACTCTGAATGAGCGCGGGCTTGGGGGCCGGGGCGGGTTCGGCCGTTGGCGCGTCGTCCGCGTCGGACTCGTCTTCCTCTTCCTCTTCCTCTTCCCCGTCTTCTTCTTCCGGTTCGACCGGCAGGTAGGGCTGTTGGACTTCGCTGCCGCGACCGTCTCCGTTGTCATCGAGTTGGGCGTGTTCGGTTTGCAGTCGGTCGATGCCGCGAAAACGCGCGGTGATTTCGATGCTGGTGGCCAAGTACAGGTCCAGCAGGGAAAGCGTTCCGTCGCCGTCGATGTCGTGCAGTGATTGGGTGTCGGCGCTGCCGTCGAGCACCGCGGCCAACGCGTACGGCATCTCCGTTGCCGTGAATTCCAGATCCGCTTCGGTCGCGGTCATGATGATGCGTCCCGGACGCGCCAGCGGTTTGATCCAAAACCCGCTCAACGGTTGAGTCAACCAGAACACTTGTTCGC
>NZ_JBFHKV010001241.1:0-2283 GCF_041595215.1 Stieleria sp.
CCATCCTTTGCCTCAGTCTATCAGCCGGTGGGGTCGGTTTGGGGCAGGCCCCCGAAGCGGGGCCGTGGCCGCAATGGCGCGGCCCGACGTCGGACAATCACGCCGCGGACGATGTGTCGTTGCCGCGTCATTGGGACCTGCGGACGGGGGAAGGCGTCGCCTGGAAAACCAAATTACCCGGCCGCGGGCATTCGACGCCAATTTTTGTTTCCGACGCGATTTTTTTGACCACGGCGGATGAGGATGCCGGCACGCAATCGGTCGTGGAACTCGAAGCGCGGTCTGGAAAGCTCCGTCAAGAGATCGTGTTGCACCGCGGCACGCTGCCGCCTCGCATCCATCCCAACAACTCGCATGCCTCTCCGTCGATGGCCTATGACGGCGAGCGCTTGTTCGCATCGTTCCATACCGACGATGCGATCGTGGTGACGGCGCTCTCGACCGATGGCAGCCAGCTTTGGCGGACGCGCGTCTGTGAGTTCAAACCGTCCAGTTTTCAATTCGGTTACGGCGCCAGTCCCATCATCGAAGACAACGTGGTGATCGTGGCGGCCGAGTATGACGGCAAGGACAGCGGGATTTACGCGTTGGATCGCACCAGCGGCAAACAAGTGTGGAAAATTGCCCGGCCGCAGAACTTGAACTTTGCGTCTCCGATCGTAACGACCATCGCGGGATCGCGGCAGTTGTTGATCGCCGGGGCGGAGACGTTTTCGGCCTACGATCCGTTGAAAGGACGCTTGATCTGGCAGGTCCCGACGACGACCGAAGCGATCTGTGGGACGGTGGTCTGGGACGATCGTCACGTCATGGTCAGCGGAGGTAATCCGGACGCGGGGACCTGGTGCGTCGCCGCCGATGGAACGGAGAGGCTGATGTGGAGCAATCGTGTGATGTGCTACGAACAGTCCCTGTTGGCGATCAAAAACTACCTGTTCGCCGTCGCGGACAATGGTGTCGCCTACTGTTGGCGGACACACGATGGCAAAGAAATGTGGAAGATGCGTTTGTTCGGTGGCGGAATCAGCGCGTCACCACTGCTTGCCGATGGACACGTCGTCGTGGCAACTCAACGCGGCGAAATGTTTCTGTACTCTGCGTTCCCGGATCGCTTTGAATCCGTTGCCAAAATCCAGACCGGTGACTCCATCTTCGCCACGCCGGTCGCCATCGAAAACCGTCTTTATGTGCGAACCGGCATCAACGAATCCGGTCGTCGTCAGGAATACCTGATTGCCATCGGCCCGTAGCCACCGCTAGCGGCCGGCTGACCAGAGTGGCGTACGCTTCCAGCTTGCGTCAACGACCGTCAGGTCACGCCGTGCGTGACAGGCTTGCTAAACTAAAACACCCGACGCTTCTCCATCATTTCCTGGTTTTCGAACGACTCATGAAATTTCTTTGCTTTAGCGATCTTCACCGCAATACCGAAGCGGCGCGAAACCTGGTTCGGCTTGCCGATGAAGTAGACGTCGTGATCGGCGCCGGAGATTTTGCCAATCGTCACGAAGGTCTCGCCGACACGCTGGAGATTCTGGCGGAGATCGAGAAGCCGTCCATTCTGGTGCCGGGCAACGGGGAGACCGTGGAAGAACTTCGCAGTGCCACCGAGGACTGGAAGTCGGCTACCGTGTTGCACGGAGAAGGATGCGAGATTGGTGGCGTCCCGTACTGGGGCGTCGGGGGCGGGATTCCCGTGACACCGTTCGGCGATTGGTCGTATGACTTTGACGAAACGCAAGCGAGTGAGTTGCTCAGCGGTTGCGACGAGGGAGGCGTGTTGGTGGTGCACTCGCCGCCGCTTGACACGGTCGATCGCGACAGTGGTCGCAGGGTCCGGGGCAGCCAATCGATCCGCGATTGCGTGTTGGCCAAGCGTCCGCGATTGGTGGTCTGTGGTCACATCCACGATGACTGGGAAAAGCAGGTCAAGCTCGAGGAAAGCCTGGTGCTCAACGCCGGTCCGCGGGGCGTGGTCGTCGAAATCGACTTCGACTGACACCGCGGCAGTGGATTCATTGCCATTTGAATCGGCAGAATCATCTTTCCAAGTCCGCCGTCTGGCGACGGCAGCGACGCAACCGCTTTTTTTCGCCGGCACTATTGCCAGAAACTGTTCGTCGTGGACCGATGCGGCAGCGACTCGATCGGCTTCGGTTGCGGGGGCGCTGCCGCAGGTTTAGCCGGGGTGTGTTGCGGTGGCTGGACGACCGCTGACCAGATGGTGACCGGGGCCTTCGGTTTGACCGGCGTCGGTACGACGCTGACCGGCGCGGGACTGAC
>NZ_JBFHKV010001242.1:0-2281 GCF_041595215.1 Stieleria sp.
GCGATTCCTTGCCGGCAGCTTGAAGGTGTTCAAGCGTTTCTTCCAATCGCTGCGACACGGAGCGGTTCGTCGTGGCGGACGTCTGGTTCGCGATCTGATCGAAGCGCGACGCGAAGAACGCAACAAGTGGGGTGACACCAATTATCTGTTGACGCCGAATTTGAAGAAATCACGCGGCGGGTTGCGCGACATCCAAATGATTCGCTGGATCGGCTTCGCCAGGTACGGCGAAGTGGATTTGGAACGGCTGTTGAAACTCGGGACGCTGACCGATGAAGACTACCGCATGCTGCGGCGGGCCTATGACTTTCTGATCCGGTTGCGGAACGAATTGCATTTTCGTGAAGGCCGGGCGCAGGACGTGCTGGATCGGACGACGCAAGTGGTGATCGCCAATGCGTGGGGTTACAAGGGGCGTGAAGGGGTGCTGCCGGTCGAAGCGTTCATGCAGCAGTACTTTGATGTCACGCGGGATGTCCGCTATGCCGCCCGATTCTTTGCCGATGACAACCGCAGCCGTCCGCTGATCGGTCAGATCATCGAACGGATTCGGGCCAAGCGAATCGGGGCCGACGTACTGATGGGGCCGACGCACATCTGGGTCGAGGCGTCTCAGTTGCGAGAGTTCGCCTTGAGTCTGCCGCGGATCTTGCGTTTCATGAGTTTGGCCAATCACAACAATCGGCGGATCGGGCACCACACCTGGCAAACGATTCGCAAGGCCATGCAGGAACGTCAACCGGCAGCTCCGGACGCCGAATCGATCGGCGCCTTCCTGTCGCTGCTCAGTCGCGGCGGGCGGTTGGCGCCGTTGCTGCAGCGATTGCACGAGTTGCGAATCCTGGATCAGTTGATCCCGGAGTTCAAGCGAACACGCGGGTTGTTGCAATTCAACGCCTATCACAAGTACACCGTCGATGCGCATTGCATTCGCGCCGTCGAAGCGGCGACCGATTTTGCCGATGACCCGACCGCGATGGGCCGCCGCTATCGACGATTGAAAGACAAAACGCTGTTGCACCTGGCGCTGCTGATTCACGACATCGGAAAAGGATACGAAGAAGACCATTCCGTCGTCGGTGCGAGGATCGCTCGAAAGACCGGCGAGCGATTGGATTTGGACGCCAGCAGCATCGAGATTCTGGAATGGCTGGTCCTCAAGCACTTGGCGGTCAACACGGTCGCATTCCGACACGATTTAAACGATCCCGAAATTGTCATCTCCTTCGCCAAGGAAGTCGGTTCGATCCGTCGACTGGAACTGCTGATCATCCATGCGGTCGCCGATCTGGCGGCCGTCGGTCCGGGTGTCTTGACCGATTGGAAGATGAAGCTGATCGAGGATCTCTATTTGCGCACCCGGCGGTATTTCGAGACCGGTGATCTGGACGCCGATCAAGAGGAGATGACCGACGAGATTCGGCACCAGGTCCGCGAGTACTTGGGAGACGAGCGTTCCGCCGCGACCAGTTTAGCGTTGCTCAAGCAGATCCCGTTGTCGATGCTGCGTCGGGAAAAGCCCGAGGATCTGGCGACACAGCTGATTCACGTCGCCGCGGCCTTGGATGCGGGCGAACGGACACTTTGCTTCGCCCAGTACGATCCGATCGCCTCGGCGATGCGGTACGTCGTCATCTTTCACCAGGACGACACTCGCGTCGGCATCTTTGCCAGGGTCGCGGGCGCATTCATGTCCTGCGGGATCGGGATCCTCCGCGCTGAAATCGTGACGTTGGAGAATATCGTCTGGGATGAGTTCTGGGTCGACGATCCCGAGTACCCCGATCAGCCTCCGCCCAAACGGATCCAGACGGTGTCCTCGCGCGTGAAACAGTTGCTCGATTCGCCGGAAAAACCAATGCCGCCACGCAAGCGGAAGTGGTCGGTCGGCAAGAAAGATGATTCAAAGACGGTCAACGTGCTGCCGACCAAAGTCGACCTGGATAACGAGACCTTGGATCGGTTCACCATCTTGTCGCTGTTCGCCTATGACCAATCCGGTTTACTCTATCGCGTCGCCTCGGCGCTTTCGGGCCTGAATCTGGTGTTGCACTTCGCCAAGATCGATACGCACTTGGATCAGGTCGCCGATGTGTTCTATTTGACCGAAGCCGATGGCCATCAAGTGGATAACAAAGAGCGTCAAGCCGAAGTGCGGGCGGCCGTGCTCGCGGTGATCTCACCGGATGAAAACGATTCACCGGAACAGTGAAGGTGCAGTCGATTCGGCGGTTGACCAGGTGGGCAACGCTGTGAAGCATTGATTCCCTGCGTTTGACGA
>NZ_JBFHKV010001243.1:0-2278 GCF_041595215.1 Stieleria sp.
CAGATCAACAACACGTCCGGCTCGGACAGACGCCCCATGTCGTCGGTCGCATCGAACAGCTTCTTTTCAATCCAAGCGGCGATCTTGGAATCGTCGATGTGCTTGATGTAGCTTTTTCCGCCCAGCAAACTCTTCACCTTGCTCGGATCGACGTCGAACCCGACGCACTTGAAACCGGCCTGGGTGAACGCGTCAATCAACGGCAATCCGACGTACCCGAGCCCGATCACCCCGACGGTGCAAGTGCGGTCAGCGATGGCACGGAGAAGCGACTGACAGGAATCGGAGGACATCAAACGACCTGGGGGGCAAGGCAACGGACGAAAACGCCGAAAACGGGCAAGTTTAGTCCTGTCGGCCAATCCTACCAGCGCCCGCCCCGACAGCTTTCTCAGTAGCGCCGCACCCGATTCACTAAAATCACCCCGATCGCGCCAAGTGCAACGTTGCCCAGCCAGACCCCGTAGGGAGGGATGACGCTGTCCTTGGCCTGATTCAATCCCAAGATAAACAGCGGGTAATACAGCAGCAGCGTCGGCAGAAAACAGCGTCCAAACGTCGTCCAGTAGTCGCTGGTCCGAGCCAGCATCGCCAGTGGGGCACCGATGAAGACGAAAAAGAAACAGCTAAACCCTTCGGCCCAGCGGCGCCACGGTTCGATCCGCAGCCGCGTCAATCGCCGTTTACTCGCTTCCAGCTGAGCCATCTTCTGCTGGCCGGCTGGCCCCGCGATCTCCTCGGTCCGGCTGGTCAGAATCGAAAAACCGGTATGCGCCGCCAATTCGCCGATCGCGGCGTGCGAACGCGCGTCCTGGCTCAATCGTTCGATCTGGATCAGACTCAACGGCAGCTCGCTGGGACGCGTTTCCGCTTGCGACGGCGTCCGCAGGGTGCGGGACAACTGGATCGGCACCTCCGTTTTGCCCGGCACGAAGCCCTGAATCGAACCGCCTCGGTCCCAACGACTATCGGTCAGTTCCAACATCAGCGTTTCGTTCTCCACATCCAATGTCAACCGACCCTCACGGGCCTGCATTTTCATCGGCGTCCCGCCGCTGTGGACCGTCACCGTCGGATACTCCAACCGTTGCCCTTTGACGTCATGGACGTGAATCGAAAACCCATCATCGGTGTACGAAAGCTGACTTCGCATCTTGCGATAAACAATGTCTTCGATCGATAGCATCACGACGCGATTGACGCCCGGACGCCCCCAGGACACCGCCAAATCACTCATGTAGACCGCGATCGGGCTAAGCAAAAACGCGAACACGAAGGCCGGTTGCAGGATTTTCAGCGGCGAAATCCCCGACGCCTTCACCGTCGCCACCTCGCCGTCGCCGGCCATCCGCCCATAAACACACGACACCGCGAATAACGCCGTCGCCGGAAACGCGAACTGAAGCGAAATCGGCAGTACGAAGGGCAACAGTTTGATGATCGCAAACGGGCCCAAACCCTCGCGCAGCAGCGTTCGCCCGACGCCGATCAACAAGATCAACAGCGTCAAAGCGATCAATGCAACGACGAAAATCTTCATGATTTCCGCCAAGATGTAACGAGTTAGCCGAGTGGGCATGGAGTGGATTCATTCACGTTCGGCGAGACACTCTACGACGGACCAAGCGTTTGGACCCCGCACCGCCACCCAAACGAACACATGAACAGGCGGCCAGGCAGGAAAGTGGTCCCACGGCGCGTCGGCTGCCGGGCCTTCCAGCACCCAACGTTACCGAACATCGGCAATCCACCGATCGCCCCGTGTTTTCACTGCGGAACCGGTTCGTAACAAAAACACACCTAACGGGGGTAGTCCGGTTTTTCTTTGAAAAATGGAAGAAGCCAACCACTTTTCGAGACAAATTGTCTACCTTTGATCGTCTACCCAGTGCCCCGGTGACTTTTCGACCTGGGGTTCCACGGATAAGGGGTCAGGAACCCAAAATCGAGGGGCCTAAAGGTTGCTTCGCATTTTTGGTACCAGCCCCCGATTCGGCTCGCAATTTGTTTGTGCGTCTGGTCTCGCCCGGTCATACTACCGGGTCCCCCTACCGCCTCCTTCCCTTTTCCCGATTTCGGTGATTCGCGGTGCCCCAACGACGAATTCACAAACCGACGCTGACGTTCCTGATCCTCTTGGCGATCACCGCTGGCCCGACAACCCTGTGGGGTCAAGCGCCAACCATGACGGTCGTCGGACCGGACGGTAAGCCACGAACCATGCCGGTCTCGGGCGACCCGTTCTCGGGCCCCAAACCGGCCAATCCCAACGCCAAGC
>NZ_JBFHKV010001244.1:0-2277 GCF_041595215.1 Stieleria sp.
GATCATCGCACCGCCGGCGCGGCGGTCGAGCGCTTCGGCCATCGCCAAGATCAACGACCCATCCGGCAGGACATCCCACACGTGCCAACCGGTCGACCAGTCGTGTGGCGATTCGATCATCCCGTCGACCAACCAGCCCGGTGCCAACACGTTGCCGATCGGCAAGGACGAATACTGCCAGGCGGCGATGTCGGCAATCGCTTCGACCGCGTGACGGCTTCGCTCTTCACGGCGGACCGTCGCCGCCGTAGAAAGCTCGAGCGTGATTTGCGAGGATGCCATCTGCGCGATCGCCGAAAAGGACGCGTCCAGCTGGCGCGGTTCGTTGGCGAACAACCAGAGCGTGCCGATCGGCAAGTCGCCTTTGTAGATCGCCGTGCACACCGCCGCGCCGAAGGGTTCTGGCGGCGTCCACGTTTCTGCGGCGATGCCATGCAGGTCTTCCATCAAGACCGCGTCTTGGACCATCGCTTCCAAATCGGCGCGGCTGCCACGCAACATCCGCGGCTCGCTGCTCAATCGTTCCGAGGGCAAACCGACCACCGCGCGGGTCTTCAAGTATTGGGTCTCGTCATCGAGCATGTAGATCGCTGCGGCGTCAAACCCCATGGCTTGGATCGCCCGTTGAAGCGTCAGGTGAACGGCTTCGGATGCGGCTTCGCTGCGCTTGGGTGAAAACTGGACCGTCGCCTGACTCGCCAGTTCGATCTCTTGGCGGCGGACCTGTGATTGCAGCTCCTCGATTTCCTTGGACATCGCCCGGGCAACGCTGGCCAGTTCCGTTGCGTTCTCCTTGACGACGGGCGGCTGGGACTGGGCCGGGTCATCGGCCATCACGTCCATCTGCACCGCCGGCAACACTTCGACGTCGTCGTTCTTGTGTCGGTGATCGATCCGCCATCCGGTCGCGGCAGAAAACGCGCTCCAAAACTTGTCGCTTGAAGAGTGCCCATGACGAGTCGCAGCGTTTGCGTCGTCGCCCAGGTGAAGTCGAAGATAAGACGGAACAGGTGTGGTCACGAGAAACTACTCTGGCAAAAGGAATGCGTAAGACGAATGAAATCGCTCGGAATCCCGAGTCGAATGCTGCCTGGCGATCCTTGCCGTAAGGGTCGGATCGTCATCGGTAGCAATCGCGCTGAACGGATTTGCCAGCAAAGTTTCCGGAGTCTGCCAAGGTGCCACGCCTGGCCGGAATGATCGATAGGAACGTCGCAAAGGGTGCTCAAAGCGAAATCCAGCACAGAACGATTCACCTGGCCGAATTTAGGGGCAGGGCGAGTGCGATCGCTCGGCGCGCGGCCAGGACGGCCACTTCGACGCGACCACTGCACTTCGACCGACCGGCCCAACGTGTGGCCACCGTCGCGGGCCGGGAAAGCACGCCGACAATCGACTCAACGGGAAAAGGACGTCCCCATGACTCAACTCAATTGGAACTGTGTTTCGACCTCGCTCCGATCACGTGGCATCCGGTCACGTGGCGTCGCAGCGCTGGCCCTGTTGACGGTCGCGATGACCAGCGTCGCCACCGCGCATCACCCCGATCGCGAATGCCAACCGGTTCGGCAACGCGTCGATCTGATCGGCCCGATGGGCAATCGGCTCCCTCCAAGCTATCGCCGTGTGTACAACCGCCCGACGTACTGGGGAGGAAAGATCGCGTACCTGATCGCCCCGACCAGCCAAGAAGCGATGGCGTGGCACCGCGCCGAACATGCCGGCGCCTATGAAGCGCCCAAGAAGCACATGCGGCTGGAGCAGCATTATTTCTATCCCAAGCCGTACCACGCGTTGACCGTCGGCCCGCGACGATCCACCGATCCGTCGGCGATGGTGACCCCCGAGTCGATGCCGGAGATGCTGGAGACCGAGCCGCTGCCCCCGAGCGTCGACCCGCTGCCCGAGCCCGCCGCGGATCCGCAATTGGAGCTGCCGGAAATTGAGGCCAACGAGGAAGTGGGTTCCGCGTCCGACGGCGGCGACTTTTCCTTTTGGGATGTTCATGTTTCCAACGTCCAGCCAACTCCTTCCGGTGTGACCTTCGCTGAACTGGTCAGCGAATCAGGGAAGTAGCACGGTGACGTGAAACACGAAAGGATCGCGCTCGCGAGCCGGGCATCCCGGAGGGATGCCAGCGAGTAGCCGGAGGTTAGCGCAGCGCCACCTCCGGGAAGCGGGGCCCAAAATCCCCTCGACCCCGGACGGACAACGCTGTGAAGCATTTTTTAGCGGTAGGGCGCGAGCCCTCCGGTGTTTCGTGAACGATGAGGGACC
>NZ_JBFHKV010001245.1:0-2274 GCF_041595215.1 Stieleria sp.
CGACTTTGGGGACGACAGATGAAACCACGTCACATCGTCTTCGTCGCCGACGAATCCCTTCGACGCTCCCATCCCGACCTGACACAACGCGTCGCCGAGCATTTCGTGGAATGGATGACCAGCCCGCCCGTGGCGTTCTTCATCACCGACCCGCAACGGTCCGACGACGACACCCTGACCCTGGATCCCATCGCCGGCGACCTGGACCCATCGGACCAAGACAGCCTCACCACGGCATTGCCGACGCTGATCCAAACGCTGCAAGATCGAGAGGCGTGGGAATTCGCGGCCAGCAAGCCGCCGGCGTAGCCCACTACCGCTAAATCTTCGGCTTGATGAACAACACTTCGCCCCGCTCGATCCAGCCCTTTCTCAGGTCGACGCGGAACCAACCCTCGGCGTTTCGACGGTGAAAGCGGACGGCGGATCGTTTGCCGAATTGCTTGAGGTCGTACTGTGCCCAGGTCTTTCCCATGTCGGTTGAAATGATGAATCCGGTGTCGTACGGCGACGCAGGTGCGTAGTGCGCCGACAAGATCACACCGTCTTGGATGATCATGTTGGCGGATTCGTATTCGGGATTGAACAGCAGGGTGTGCTTGGACTTGTCCGCCAGATCGGCCGGGTCGCAGCTAAAAATGCCGCGGTCATGCGGCATCACGCCGTTGCGTCCGTTCGCGTCAGACGCCCAGTACAGCCGGCCATCGACAAAATTGATCCCGCCGGATTTGTATCGCGAATTGGAGTTGACCGACACCAGGACCTTCCAGTCCCAGGAGTCGTTCGCCGAATCATAGGTGCCGCGCATCCAATGACATTCATGCACGTCGCCGCGCGCCCCGTCCGCCCGATCATGGTCTCCCGTGCAAGCGTAAAACGCATTCTCGGCGGGATTATAGGCGACCGAATGAATGTGACGGCACACGATCGGAATCTCGGGATCGCCCAGCAGATCCCCCGCGCCGGCGCCCTTCTGCTGGAACTGTGGACTCTGCCCAAACGAGAACGCGATCTTGACCGTCTGGCCTCCGTCGGTGGAGTAATAAATGTTGATCGGAACCGCACCGCCGAGCACGTTGCAATAGTTTCCCCAAACCAGCATCTCCGTCCCATCGACATCCCACGTGTGGACGCCATCGAGCGGATGGAAGTACCAACCCGGGTTGTCAGGATCCAGCGGCGTGTGCGGCAGGTAGTCATTGCCCTTGCGATCTTTGACGATGATCTGCTTGCACGACTTCAGGTTGTCGGTGCTCAAGAACAGTTCCGTCAGCGTGGCGAACAGAAGGTTGCCATTTTTCAGGATGCAGCTGAACGTGATCTTGTCGGCATCGGGAAACGACAACCGGTGCGGCCAAGTCGCACCATTGTCCTCGGACAGATAAACCGCGCCGTCATCGAACCCGAACGCTTTGTGATCGCGTTGCGAATCGATGTAGGGACCTGGCGGCGCGAGTCGATACCAAAAGTGGTCGGTGGAACCGACATCGGTCGTCGCCGCACACAGCCCCCCCGGTGTGGAGCACCAGAAGGCCGCAGCACCGGGCAACAGCAGCCCGCCGGCTGAGGCAGATGCGGTGGCGAGAAACGTTCGCCGGGACCGGGGTGCGGAGAGAGTGGCTTTTGTTCGAAGTTTCATAGCGATTGGGACGGTTCCGGGTGGCAGACATTGGTGCGAGTGCTCTGTCCAGATCTGCATTTAGGGTTGCGCTTGCCGAGTGACAAAGGGGGCAGTCGAGCGGAAAAGGGGTCAGGTACCAAAAACCAAATGGCCCAACGGGTGCTTCGCATTTTTGGTACCTGCCCCCTTTTCCGCGGCACCCTCAATCTAAACGTTGTCGGAGCACTCGAACCACTCTAACAGCCGCCATCGGCCACCGCTACGATTGACCAGCGGGATCGGCTACCGAGTGTCTGACCTGTGTCGTTGAGCCGCCGACTTTCGCCGCGTAGAATCTGCCACTGATCCATTTCCTTCACCGGTTTACCATCGCTGGCGAAATACCAAACATGCTCGCAAAAGACATCAAGACAGGTACGGTCGTCGTTCATGAGGGTGCCCCCGTCCTGATCCGCGGCATCACCGTCCACTCGCCTTCGGCCCGGGGGGCGGCAACGTTGTACAAATTCCGCGCCCGCAATGTCCTGACCCGAAACAAGGTCGACATCACGATGAAAGGCACCGACGTGATCGAAGAAGCCGACTTCTCGCGTCGCGAAGTTCAAATGCTGTACACCGACGCGACGCATCTGTTCGTCATGGACAAGGAAGAC
>NZ_JBFHKV010001246.1:0-2271 GCF_041595215.1 Stieleria sp.
ACTGAGTGACGGGCTACTGAGTGACGGGCTACTGAGTGACGGCGGCGAACGGAGACAACACGGTCGCCATCAGTGCCGCGTTGACCCGAAACTCCTCCATCCGTGGACGCCAGGTCGGGTTGTTCTTCATCCACGCGGTCTCCGCCGTCGTGACCTCAACCACCCTGTCCTTGTAGTCTTGGGGCATCGATCCATAACAGAACACCAAGTCGAACCGATCCATCAGTTCGTGCATGTCGTCGTCCTCGGTACACAGCAACTCTTCGTCTTCCAGATGGAAGATCATGTCGCTGTTGTGAGAGACCCCGCTGGTACTGTTGGACCAGCGCTGCTGAGACATTTGATTGGAGATGTCCCAGATGTATCGCCCGGCCAAGCGATTCGAGGTCACCGGCGTGTTGATTTGAAACTCGGGAGCGGCCAAGAATCCGTTCGGGATTCGACGTGACGGCGTGTAACCGAGCAAGCTGCCGGGCGGCTGGTAATCGGGCAGATAAAAATTGAACACCGTCGGCGACAGGTACGGCTCTTGAGTCCAGTTGTAATTCTGCGACATCAACATCGCGCGGCCGCTGTGATGATTGCTGGTCGCGTTGACGCCCCGAAGCAATCGCGTGTATCGAATCACCGGTTCGGAAAGTGTCGAGTAATCGGTTCCCCGGGCGATGACCTGCACGCGGTAGGGCCGACTACGGCCCAGCAACCGCTGACCGCTCCACGCTTCCGGATCCAGCAGCACCGCCTTGACGACCGCGGCCAGGTCACCCTTGACGCCCTGCCCGTTGTTGTTGAACTTTCGCGCGACTCGTCGAATGTAACCTCGCGAAGGATTGCTTTTGACCAACCGCTGGATCAATCGTCGCGAAAGGAATGGAGCCACATTGTCATGGGCGAGCAGATTGTCCAGCGCCGCGGCGATATCGGCATCCCCGTCGACACTCGTTTCACTACCGATCACTTCCCCGCCGAGCAACGTTTTCAAACCGGGCTCATGCTCGAAATCGAACATCTCCATCGGCTCTTCGAATTCGTTCCCCCACCAAAACCGCCCCGTCCCCGTCGCATTGGGATGTGGCTTGAACGCCAACCCCGTAAAGACCTTGGCGAACTCCTTGATGGTTTCGTTGTCGTAGGTCGGGATCAAATTGCCCGATTCGTCCGTCTTCAGTCGGCCGTCGAGGTGCAGTTCGTACAGCCCGATCGTGAACAACTGCATGATCTCCCGGGCGTAGTTCTCATCGGGAAATCGATTGGCGGCCTCGTCCGTCTTTCGGTTTCGCATGTGACTCAGGTAAACACCCATGACCGGGTGATAGGTCACGTCCTCCAACAGATCGCGATAGTTGCCAAAGGCATGCTTGACCATTAGATCGTAGTAATGTGTCGGACCAAGCCACCGCCCTTCCCCGCTGTGATGCCCGGCGCCGACATCGTTGAACCCTGCGCCGTCCTGGCTGGTCACCAGAATTTGAATCAGCGCCCACGCCACACGTTGACGAAGTTGATCTTCGCCGGCCAACGCACAATGCCACCAGGCGTGATAGCGGTAGCGTTGGATGTAGGCGTCATTCTGTTGGGAATTCAGCCCATCGCGGGCGATCATGTCGACCGCCAAAGGACGGTGATAAGCCGCCGGCAAGGCCATCTGCTGATCGATCCACTCTTCACACGCACGCCGCGTCCCGATCTGTGCCATCCGCTCGGCCAACGCTTCGATCTGCTCAAGGTTGGGACCAAAGGTCGCGCGAGAGAGAAACTGGGCGGCGCGAATCTTCCGCTTCGCCACCGCAACGTCACGACGCGAATCAACCTCAAAGGTGCCCGCATCGACTGCGGGTAAATTCAAGCTGACTGCTAGCACAAAAACCAGCAACCGGATCCAAGCCCCTGTCCGCAACGGCATCGCTCTCACCTTGAAAAGAATTCGGCTCAGCGATCCAGCCAACCCTCATCGGGCGAGCCATCTCTCGCGAACCCATTGGAATAGACCCCTTCGCGTTCTTGAACGCTTGGGAGGCGCGAACGGCGACAACCCATGGCGGATTTTCCCAACAATCACGACATTCGCGACAGGCAAGCTAAGTCACACAACCGCGCCGGTCAATCAGCAGGCACGGATTGGGGGGGGCAAAGAAAGGGTCAACCAGACCCCCTGACTTAAGCGACAAGAAGACGCTCGCCTGAGCGCCGTTGGTCTCGAGATCCCCTGCCCCCCTCTATGGCAGGCCATTGGCACCGACACAAGCGGCAAACCGCCCAAGGGGAATGCAT
>NZ_JBFHKV010001247.1:0-2270 GCF_041595215.1 Stieleria sp.
GCCGGTCAATACGTCACGCTCGGGCTCGGTAACTGGGAACCGCGTCTGGAAGGCACCCAACAGGAAAACCTGCCGGAAAAAAAACTCACCGGGGTGGTCAAACGCGCCTATTCGATCTCCTGCCCGCTACTCGACGCGGACCATCAGCTGGCACCGATTCATGCGGTCGACTACATGGAATTCTACGTCGTCTTGGTCCGGGAGGCGGACGGCCCCGGCAAAGCCCCACCGGCGCTGACGCCACGACTTTTCTGTCTGGGCAAGGGGGATCGGATCGCGATCGGAAAAAAAATCGTCGGCACGTACACGCTCGGTCAAATTCGCCCCGACGCCACCGTCATGATGCTGTCGACCGGAACCGGAGAGGCCCCGCACAACGCCATGACCGCGACGTTGCTCGACGCCGGACACCACGGCCGCATCATCAATGCCTGCTGTGTCCGCTACCGACGCGACTTGGCGTACCACGCACAACACCGTTTACTGATGGATCAATTTCCGAATTATCGCTACCTGCCCTGCACCACTCGCGAAGACATTAACCTGGATCCCAGTTTGCCCGGTTATGTCGGCAAGCAATACATCCAAGAATTTTTCACCAGCGGTCAACTTGCCGCGGCCGCCGACGACCCGCTTTCGCCAACCAACACGCATGTCTTTTTGTGTGGCAACCCGGACATGATCGGTTATGTTCCGCCGGGAGCCCCCGCACCCAAAAAGCCGGGCATGTTACCGTTGCTCGAAGCGGCGGGTTTTCGTCACGAAATCCACGGCCAAGGTCCCGGCAGGATTCATTTCGAAAAATATTGGTAGCCGCTGGAACCTTTCCCGCGTCCCTCGCGTGCGTTAGAACGGTGGAACAATGATCTGCAGTCGAACCCCATCCCCCTTTCCTATTCCCCAATCGTCATGACTTCTCACTCCGACTACCCGATGGACCTGTCAAAAAATACGATCGCACTGATTCTTGGCGGCGGTCGCGGAACGCGACTCTTTCCGCTGACCAAGATTCGTGCCAAGCCCGCGGTCCCGCTGGCAGGCAAGTACCGGCTGATCGACATCCCGATTTCCAACTGCATCAACAGCGGACTGCGTCGCGTTTTCGTGTTGACCCAATTCCTCTCGGTCAGCCTGCACCGCCACCTCCGTCAAACCTATCGCTTCGATCAATTCACCGGCGGTTTCGTCGAACTGTTGGCCGCACAGCAAACCGTCGATGCCGGAACCGACTGGTACCAGGGAACCGCCGACGCCGTCCGTAAAAACCTGCGTTACATCGACCAGCCCGAGATTGAACACATCCTGATCCTGTCCGGTGACCAACTGTATCGGATGGATTTTCGCGACATGATGAAGTCGCACATCGATTCCGGAGCCGATGCGACCATCGCCGGAATCCCGGTCGACCGCAAAGACGCCGCCGCACTGGGAATCATGCAACTCGACGACGACGGCCGTGTGACCGGGTTCGTCGAGAAACCCCAAACGGAAGAAGAACTGGCCAAGGTTCGTATGGATCCCGCTTGGATCGACGCCCGTGGAATCCCCAGCAAGGGACGTGATTGCCTGGCCAGCATGGGCCTGTATATCTTCAAGAAAGAGGTCATGGTGGACCTGCTGCACGGCAACGATCACTCGGACTTCGGCAAAGAAGTCTTTCCCGCGGCGATCGACAAACGCAAAGTCCAAGTGCACCTGTTTGACGGCTACTGGGAAGACATCGGAACGATCCGCGCGTTTTACGAAGCCAACCTTTCGCTGGCCAGCAAGTCGCCGCCGTTCCAACTCGGCAGCGTCGACGCCCCGATCTACAGCCGCCCGCGTTTTCTGCCGCCCACGGTCGTCGGCGACAACGTCACCATCCGTGGCAGCCTGATCGCCGACGGTTGCCACATCGGACACAACGTCACCATCGAGCACAGTGTGATCGGGCTTCGAACCAAGATCGGGGACAACGTCACGATCAAAAACAGCGTCGTCATGGGCGCCGATTACATCGAAGACCCCGACACCTTGACCCCGGGCCAAATCCCGGTCGGGATCGGCGACAACAGCGTCATCAGCGGAGCGATTCTGGACAAGAACTCGCGCGTCGGAACCGACGTTACCATCACCAATGCCGAAAACGTCGATTCACTCGGCGAGGATGAACCCTTGCAAGTCCGCGACGGAATCTCGATCGTCATCAAGAACGGATCCGTTCTCAACGGAACCAAGTTCTAGACCGATTGCCACACGTCGACGATTTTTCCCCCACGATGCGGCTTGCC
>NZ_JBFHKV010001248.1:0-2259 GCF_041595215.1 Stieleria sp.
ACGCCCGAATCGAGGGGATCACTGGCGTCGGGATCGTTCACATGTTGCGACGCGGCGTCCCCTGTTTCTTGGCCACTTGCGACCGAACCTGAAGGGGCAACGGTGAGGCACAGCAGCACCGCGACACAGGACACGATGAGTGACTGTAACGTGGTCAAGAAGAGACGTCGTTTCATACCCGATCACAACAAGGTTAGGAGGAAGATTCGCACACCCGCACCGCCACAGCAGGACGCGAGTACCAAGCGATTGCAATTTAAATGGATCAGTCCGCCGTGGCTGTTCGGAGTCGCCCCCGATGGGGCGTGCTGGATGACGGGGCGGGTTTCGCGACCGGCAATTCCAATCGTTCAATCGACGTCAACTCCGGCGACCCTCCGCGGTTGCCCGATCCAGACGCAGTGTAAACGTATTCGCCCACAATCGCGAATCCCGAACCGTGACGTCCGCGATTGAGTTCGGGCCATGACCTCCACGTGCCCGACACCGTGTCAAAGGCTTCGACGTCGTTGTGCGCCGTTTTCTGTGTCGTCTCACCTCCGCCGACGATCACTTCATTTTGCCAGACGGTGGCCATGTTGCCTGCCCGCGGCGTCGGAAGGACTGGGCATTCGGATTCGGGAAGCCAACGGGAGGTTTTAATATCGTAAACATCAACCGGCGCCACGACACGGCTGAACACCTCGTTAGTCGCTTTTGACGTCGTTCGGCCCGCGATCGAATAGAGACGGTTGCCTGAGACAACGGCTTGAAAGTGATCCCGCGCGTGGGGCGCATCGGCGAGAACGTCCCAATCGCCGGTCACCGGATCGTATCGATCCAGCCAAGGCTGGAAACCGTCGATGTGTCCGTTGGTGATGCCGCCGACCAGATAGATCATGCCGTCATGGTAGACCGCTCCGGCACCGCCGCGACGCCGACTCTCAGGAATACCATGCACGAAATCAAAACGGTCTTCATCGGGATAATAGACGACGATCTTTTCGAGCGGCGTTTCGTTGGGGTACGGCCCCGTCATCGCCCCCATCAAGTAGATCGCGTCGCCCACCACCACGGCTTGAAAATGGTGCAGTTCCAACGGCGTCTTTGACTTCGCCGTCCACGTGTTCGTCGCGGGGTCGTAGACGTCGACCGGGTTCACCCGACGCCCGCCGATCAGATACAGCTTGTTCCGGAAAGCCACCAAGGTGGCTTCGTGGCGGGCCGTCGGGCTGCCGATCGCATCGATGGTTTCCCACTGCCATCGGCTGCCCGTTTCAGTCTGTCCCAGATCCGTTCGCCCCGAGTCGGCTGCTTGCCCCGAGTCAGCGGCTACTTTTTTTTTATGACCACCAACCAGTCTTGATCGGGATCGGAGGGGGCTTTGCCGAGGGAGACGGTACCGCCGCCGGCAACGCTGGGCGTGCTGCCCGGTTGCAGCGCTCCGCCATCACGCGGGTTGAACCAGCGGACGTCATAGTCTCCCGCGGTGCCGGACAGATCCAGCGTCGACGATCCGCCGTCGCAGAGGTACACCAGGTAGGTGTCATCCGCTTTGGCGAAACAGTATTTCGTCGGCTTTCGGTCTGGATTTCCGATCAGTTCATCGGCGTTCTTCATTTCCCAAAAGGGGATTTGGTGGTCATGAAAGAACCCGATCGCGATCCGGCAATAATCCCAACTTTGATCGCGGCTGCGCCAGTCTTCACAAACGATATCGTTTTCGTCGAACTGGTAACCGAAGTAGTATTCATTGCCCGCACCGCCGCCCATCAGGGTTCCCCACAGCGTTTGTTTGCGGACTTTGTGCTGGGTGTACGCCATCTTGCCCGTCCGGTCGTGTCCGTCAAAGCCTTTGTAACCGAGGTCGGGGCACTGGGCGTGGGCGGCGCTGCCGGATTCGTCGAAGGCGACGATCCAAGGCTTGCCCGCTTTGGCGGATTCGAAAACCCATTTGACCGTTTGCGCGTGCGTGGTTTCCAGGCTGCTGTTCTGCAGGGAAACGCCGGTCAGTTTTGATCGATCACCGAGCAGTGGTCGATAGACTTGGTCCTGTTGCGACGGGAAGGTGTGGACGACGATGTTGTGCCCGTAGGCGTCGAGTTCGGCGATGTAGTTGATCATCGCCTGTTGTTGCTCAGTCGTCTGCGTGTTCTCTTCGCCCAGGTTCCAGTTGAGCGCCAGGTTGTGACCGTAGCGGGCGATCAATTCGCGGCAGTACAGTTTGCGCTGTGAACCGAGATCGCCGCCGTCGAGACTTTCCGGAACACCGCCGGACGC
>NZ_JBFHKV010001249.1:0-2257 GCF_041595215.1 Stieleria sp.
GTGATGATCGACTACGCCACCGTTCGGGCGCCGATCGCAGGCATCGTCTCGCAGCGCAACGTCGAACCCGGCGACCTGGTCGGCAAGGCCAGCGACCAAGCCTCGACGCGGCCGCTCTTGGTGATCAACCAAGTCGACAAGGTCCGGGTCCGCATTCCCGTGCCCGAAACCGACGCGGCCCGCATCAATCCGGGCGACGAAGTCACGTTGACGTTCCCCTCGTTCGCCGGCGAACCCCCGATCAAAGCGGCCGTCACACGGCGATCGGGAAGCCTGGATCGCAGCACGCGGACCATGACCGTCGAAGTCGAATTGGAGAACACCGACGGCAAGCTGTTGCCCGGCATGTTCGGCCAAGCATCGATCAACCTGTCCGGCAAAGTGGCAGCCAACCTGCTGCCCGCCCGCGCGATCCGGTTCAGCGAAGAAGGGAAAGCCTACGTCTATGTCGTCGGCCAGAACGAAACCGTCACCGTCGCGTCCATCGAAACCGGCCTCGATGACGGCCAATCGATTCAAGTCCGCTCGGGGCTGTTGCCCGGCCAACGGGTCATCGATGCGCACCTGAAGCGTTTCACCGACGGCCAAAAGGTCACGATCCTGACCAACTAGGTAACACGTACCGTGGGTTAGGCTTCCCGCCTGTCATTTCAGCCTCGACAGACTGAAAGCCTCTCCCACCGGTGACAAACCTCCGTCAGGCACAGCCTGACCCACCAGCAATTGCCCCTGAGATTCGGATAGCCCCTGATGGGATTGATTGATTTTTCACTACGAAACCGCTTCGCCGTGCTGGCCGGATCGATCGCCCTGTGCGTGCTCGGGGTAGCCGTCATCCCCGGCATCACGATCGACATTCTACCGGACTTTAAAAAACCGGTCGTCGTCAGTTTCTTTTCGTACCCCGGGCTGCCGACGATGGACATGGAAAAGTCCGTCACGTCACGCGTCGAACGCGCCCTCACCCTGGCCGGAAAAATCGAACACCAGGAATCGCGCACCGTTCCCGGCGCCGCGGTCATCAAGGTGTTCTTTCAACCCGGTGCCGATGCCAGTTCGGCGATGAACGACATCGTCAACCTGGAAGCCAGTGACATGTTTCACCTGCCGCCGGGTATCGAGTGGCCGTTCACCCTGCGCAGTGAACCGGCCAACCTGCCGGTCGTGCTGGCGGCGATCTCCGGCGAAGGGCTGAGCGAATCCCAGCTCTACCAAATCGGTTACTACGCCGTGCGGAACAAGATGGGTGGACTCAAGGGTGTTCAAATCCCTCACCCCTTCGGCGGCAAGTTCCGCCAGATGATGGTTTACGTCGACCCGGCAAAACTGCAGGCGTACCACATCAGCGCCACCGATGTGGTCGACGCGATGCAAAAGTCGAACCTCGTGCTGGCCGCCGGAACGGCGCGGCTGGGCGGCACCGACTACCAGATCCATCCCCGCAACACGTTGCCGACGATCGAAGAGATCGAAGCGATTCCGATCGTCGTCCGCGACGACCGCCCCATCTTCATTCGCGATGTCGGCCGCGTCGTCGATGATGCGGCATTGCAATACAACATCGTCCGCGTCAATGGAAAACGCAGCGTCTACTGCCCGTTGCTTCGCGAACCCGGCGAAAACACGATTGCCGTGGTCGACCGAATCTACGAAGGCATCGGCAGCGAAATCCCCAAGATGAAAGAACGTGGCGACATCCCGGAGACCACCGAAGTCACGTTGGTGTCCGATCAGTCCAGCTACATTCGAAAAGCGATGGCCAACTTGCAGACGCAAATCGGCTTGGGCGCCCTGCTGGTTGCGATCGTCGTTCTCGTTTTCCTCCGCCGCTTGCTGCCGACGGTGATCATCGTGGCGGTCATTGTGTTTGCCGTCCTGATCGGGGCACTCGGGTTCGCGTTCAGCGGCCAAACCATCAACGTGATGACCCTGGGCGGACTCGCGTTGGCAATTGGAACGGTCGTCGATGCGGGAATCGTCGTCGTCGAGAACGTGATTCGGCACCAACGGATGGGCAAGTCCGCACTCGATGCCGCCCGCGACGGGACGGCGGAAGTCTCCGGCGCGATCCTGGCCGGCACCGTCACCACACTTGCCGTGTTTCTGCCCGCGGTGTTCTTGACCGGAATGATCAAGTACCTGTTCACCCCGCTGTCACTGGCCGCCACGCTCACCATCGGCGCGTCCTACATCTTGGCGCTGACCGTGGTGCCCGCGTTCTGCGCGACCTTCATCCGTGAAAAGGTCGGTGCACCAA
>NZ_JBFHKV010001250.1:0-2256 GCF_041595215.1 Stieleria sp.
AATCGATCGCGTCAAATCAAACGTGACGCAAACCTGGTCGCTGACCGTCCCGGCGGCAATTCGATCGGGCCAGCGGACAATCAGCGGCACGCGAATCCCGCCTTCATACGTCGTGCCCTTGCTGCCACGAAGCGGTCCCATGTTCCCCGCGCCGGCGAACCCTCCGTTGTCGGAAACGAAGAGGACGACGGTGTTGTCGGCAACTCCCGAATCCTCAAGCGTCTTCAGAATCCGGCCGACTTCTGAATCAAGATCCTCCAGCATCGCGATGTACGCCGGCGGATCAAACGCCATCCAATTCTCTTCCGTGACGACCTTGTCTTTGTCGCCAGGACCTTGATAGGGAAAGTGCGGACACTCGTGCGAAACATAGGCGAAGAACGGCTGGTCTTTGTGACGCTTGATAAATTCGATGCTGTCATCGGTGATCAAGTGCGTCATGTAGCCGTCACGTTCGATCGGCTGCCGACCACGAAACAACACGTGCAAGTCGCTGAGTTCACGATGGTTGAAGTAGTGGACGTTGCCGCCCAAGTATCCGACGAACTCATCCCAGCCGTATTGCATCGGATTGAACTTGGGTTCGTATCCCAAGTGCCACTTGCCGAAAATACCGCAACGGTAGCCGGCCGGCTTGAGCAGCGTCGGCAGAACGGCATCTTCGACCGGCAGCCCCAACTCATGTTGTTCGGCCAAGCGGATCGCATCATCGTAGCGCCCCACGTTCCCGGTTCCGATCGCACACTCCAGGCCGCCCACTCGCTGTTGATAGCGTCCGGTCAACAGCGCCGTCCGAGTCGGACTGCATTCAGGCCCATTGGAATAGTGCTGCGTGAAACGAACCCCTTGCTTTGCCAAAGTATCAATGTTCGGTGTCTTCGCGACCGGGTGACCGTAACACCCCAAATCCCCATAGCCCAGGTCATCGGCAAGAATCAAAACCACGTTGGGACGCTCCGTCGACTCGGCCCCCACGACGTCTGTATGAAGGGCGTGTGTCAGCAGTGCTGCAAACGTCGAACAGACGATTGCAGCGACTCGATTTCGCATCTGAGCCCGGCATGCTCGGCGGTATAGTCGGCGGCATGTTCGGCGGCAACCGGTCTTTCGGGTACGGGGCATCCTGTCGGCAAGAAACTGAATCATGTTGAATTCCATCGGTTGGAAAGCGGACGCTCGGCATTCGTTTCAAACCCGAGCTCAACGAGACACCCGTACCGGCAGCCGCTTTCGCAGACGTTTCTCATTTTCCGGTACAATGCGAACGGTCAACTCTAACCAAAAACTTAAATCCGCGAGCAGGTTCCTGGGTTTCGTTTTCAGGAACCCATCAGAGGCCAGCGGATCATCGCTGCGAACCAGCATCGTATGCCTTTGACGCTCGAACTGCTACACGAAGCCATCGCCACCACCGACAATATTTGAATCGCATGCAACCGTCGGTCTTGGAGAATCTAGAATGAATCGCGACGCAATCGTCGGATGCATCTTGGGAACCGCCGTGGGTGATGCGATTGGACTTCCTTACGAAGGCCTTTCACCGAAACGGGCCGAGAGGTTGCTGGGTACACCGGACCGACACCGATTTTTCTTTGGTCGCGGAATGATCTCCGACGATACCGAGCACACGTGCATGGTGGCTCAATCGTTGATCGAAGCGGGTGGCAACGTTGATGCGTTCACGAAACGGTTCGCAAGACGTCTGCGGTGGTGGATCTTGGCTCTGCCGGCCGGCGTGGGCAAGGCGACCGCAAAATCTGGAATCAAACTCTGGCTGGGCTGGAAACCAGAAAACGCCGGTGTGTTTTCAGCCGGGAATGGTCCGGCGATGCGGGCCGCGGTTATCGGCGCGGCGATTGATGACGTCTCTCTGCTGCGTGAACTGGTACGTGCTTCCTCGCGACTGACGCACAGCGACCCGAAAGCGGATGACGGAGCGATCACGGTCGCATTGGCGGCCAAACACGCTCGCCAAGGCGCGTCGATCAATGCAGACGTTTGGCTCGGCGAAGTGATCGATGCGGTGGGCGACGATGGGGCGGAGTTGATCGACTTGCTCCGGCGGGCGATCGACAGCGTTCAAGCGAACGAATCGACGTTGGCCTTCGCAAAGTCACTCGGACTCCAGCGTGGCGTCACCGGTTACACCTATCACACCGTTCCCGTTGCAATCCACACCTGGCTTTCTCACCCCCAGGACTTCCGGCAAGCCGTCACCACGATCATTCAATGTGGCGGTGATGCAGACACAACGGC
>NZ_JBFHKV010001251.1:0-2255 GCF_041595215.1 Stieleria sp.
AACCGAAAGCACCCAGCATGCGCACGAGGGTGGTCCGGCGATGTGGGGGCCACCGGTCGTGCTGGGGATCGCTGGATTGGCGTTGGGGTTGTTGCCGACACGCATCAGCGAACTGTTGGCCGCCGGAAGTGGTGCCATCGCAGGGCGAGCGGTGTCCGTGCATTTAGCGCTGTGGCACGGAGTCAACGTGACGCTGCTGTTGTCGTTGCTGACGTTGGCGGGCGGGATCACGCTGTACTGGATCCTGCGTCGAGGGCAATTGCATCGGCTGAAACCGTACTTCTACTTTTTCGAGGGTGTCATTCAGTACGGGCCATCGCGGGTCTATCATTGGCTTCTGCGTACCGTCAATCAGTTCGCACGCGGTCAAACGGCGCTGCTGCAGAACGGCTACTTGCGATTCTACTTGTTCACGATGGTCGGCCTCACCGTTGCCAGTGTGTGGATGGCGTTGGGGGACGAATTGCGATCGCATCTGGAACCGATGCCACTGGATGTTCGCGGCCATGAAGTCTTGTTGGCCTGCCTGATTCTGGCCGCAGCGGTCGTGGCGGTTCGGGCGAAGACCTGGTTGCTCGCGGTCGGGGCACTTGGAGTCGTGGGTTACTGCGTCGCGGGGGTCTTTGTGTTGTTTGGTGCCCCGGATCTGGCGATGACTCAGTTCGTGATCGAAACGTTGACGGTGGTTCTGTTTGTGATGGCGTTTTCACGGCTGCCCGAATTTCGCCGTCTGTCATCTTCGGCCACGCGTGGCCGAGACGCCTTGATCGCCGTGGTGGCCGGCGCGACGATCACGGTGTTATTGCTGTTCGCCATGACCGTGCGTTCCAATCATCCCATCTCGGATTATTACCTCGCACACAGCGTCTCCGAAGCACATGGTCGCAATGTGGTGAACGTGATTTTGGTGGACTTTCGAGCGCTCGATACACTCGGCGAAATCACCGTGCTGGCGATTGCGGCGATCGGTGTCTATTCGCTGTTGACACTGCGGCCGCCCAAACAGGTTGACGGAGAGGACGATGCTGCGGAAGGGACCGAAGAGCCCTCGAGGAACGACGCCGCTGGGACGGAGTTGGACAGCACAGCCGGTCGCGCCGCTGACGCGGAGGGAGTTTGAACGATGGATTCCGTCATTCTGAAGACCGCCATTCGATTCCTGTTGCCGCTGCTGTTGTTGGCGTCCGTGTTTCTGTTTCTTCGCGGACACAACGAACCGGGAGGCGGTTTCGTGGGCGGTCTGTTGGCCAGCGGTGCCATTGCGCTTTATGCGATGACACACAGTGCGGCTGCCGCACGGCAGATCGTTCGGGTGCCGCCTCGCTTTCTGATTGGTGCGGGGCTGCTGTTTGCATTGGTCAGTGGAGTGGCACCGTTGTTCTTTGGCCGACCGTTTCTGACAGGGTTGTGGACCACGATCACGACCGAGGGGCTGGGGAAATTGCACATCGGAACGCCGCTGTTGTTCGACCTCGGCGTTTATTGCGTGGTAACGGGAGTCACGCTCGTCTTCGTTTTTTCACTCCTTGAAGAATAACCGGCATGGACATTCTCTTAGCGATCACCGTGGGCGGACTGTATGCGGCAGGCATTTACATGATGCTGCGCCGAAATGTGGTCAAGCTGCTGATCGGACTCGGCCTGCTCAGCCACGCCGCCAACCTGCTGCTCTTCACAGCGGGCGGGCTGGTTCGTGGTCGTGTCCCGGTGATTCCAGACGGGGAAACGCGGCCGCTGGTGATCGTCGCCGATCCGTTGCCCCAAGCCCTGATCCTGACTGCCATTGTGATCAGTTTCGCGGTGCTGGCGTTCGCTCTCGTGCTGATCTACCGCACCTACCAAACGCTGGGGACTGAAGATCTGGACCAACTGAAGGCGACCGACACATGAATGCTCAGGCTGTCGTGATTCTGCCGATCGCTTTGCCCCTGGCCACGATGGTGATGCTGCTGCTGTCGTTAAAATCCATCCCTGCGCAGAAGGTCATCGGCGTGGTCGGCTCGACGGGGCTGCTGCTGTCCGCCGCCACGCTGGCGTGGTTGGTGGACCGAGATGGGATTCTTGTGTTGCAAGCGGGGAACTGGCCGGCGCCGTTCGGTATCACGCTGGTTGCTGATCGGTTGAGTTCGATCATGGTGTTGTTGGCAGGCCTGATGGTTTTCGCAGTGTCGGTGTATTCGCTCGCATCGGTCAATGACAGACGCGTGAGTTTCGGATTTCATCCGCTGATTCAGCTGTTGCTGATGGGCGTTTGC
>NZ_JBFHKV010001252.1:0-2254 GCF_041595215.1 Stieleria sp.
CTGGCCGTGATCGACCGCGCCCCGTTCGGCGTCATCGGAGCGATCACGCCGGTCACTCACAGCTTGCCGACGATCACCGGCAACGCGGTCAGCATGATCGCCGGCGGGAACACCGTCGTCGTCAATCCCCATCCGTCGGGCAAGAAAGTCGCCGCCGAAGGCGTGCGTCGATTCAACGAAGCGATCGAGGCGGAAATCGGGATCGACAATCTGATCTGCGTGATCGCCGAACCGACGTTGGAATCCGCCGAAGCGTTGTTCAAGCACCGCAGCGTCGCCTTGATCTGTGTCACCGGCGGTCCCGCCGTCGGCCGCGCCGCACTCAACAGCGGCAAACGCGCCATCGTCGCCGGACCGGGCAACCCGCCGGTCGTCGTCGACGAAACGGCCGACCTGGATCTGGCCGCCCGATCGATCATCACCGGCGGCGCTTATGACAACAACCTGCTGTGCATCGCCGAAAAAGAAGTCTTCGTCGTCGACTCGGTCTTCGACGCAATGATGGATGCGATGCGACGTGCCGGTGCCGTCCAGCTCAATGCCGCACAAATCGCCGAACTGACCTCCAAAGCCATCGTCACCGTCGGCGATGACCAACACGACGCGGCCTGCAAAGACTACATCGGCAAGGACGCATCGTTCCTGGCCGCCGCCGCCGGCGTTTCGGTCCCCCCAGAAACCGAGTTGGTGTTCGGGGAAACCGACGAGCATCACCCGTTCGTCAGCGTCGAGCAAATGATGCCGTTCATGCCCTTCGTTCGCGCCCGCGATGTCGATCACGCGATCGCGATGGCCAAACACTACGAACACGGCTTCCGTCACACCGCGATCATCCACTCGCGCAATGTTCGCAACATGACCAAGATGGGACGCGAACTGGACACGACCCTGTACGTCAAGAACGGACCCTGCATGGCGTCGCTCGGCCTGGGCGGCGAAGGCTACCTGTCATTCTCCATCGCCGGGCCGACCGGCGAAGGCGTCACCACGCCGACCACGTTCACCCGCGAACGACGATGCAGCATGATCGGCGAACTGCGGGTGGTTTGAGGTTTCAAGTTTCAAGTTTCAAGTTTCAAAGAATGCAGCCTGCGATTGTCCTCGGATCGACCCACGCCACCGTCAAGCATGAAAGCTTGGTCGGCATGCGTTTGGTCGTCTTGCAGCCGATCGGGACGGACGAGAAGGCTGACGGACCGCCGCTGATTGCGTTGGACCAACTCGGTTCACGCAAGGGCGATCACGTGATGATCACCAGCGACGGTTCGTACGCCCGCGAGGCATGCGGACACGATCTGACGCCGGCCCGTTGGACGGTGATCGGATTGATCGACGACATCGAAGCTTAGCCAACCGCCTCCACAACCTATCTACACCTGACACCCAACCCCAGTATTCGAACGTGAGCCGCCTGACCTACGACCGCAGCGATGAGACAGCGATGATCGCTGACATTGCGCGCCAGGTGATTCGGCGGCTGCGCGAAAGTGGTTCACCGGGTTCAGCCGCCTCGGCTTCGACAACCTCCGCTCCAGCCGGCCCGTCCTCGGTCGGCGGCGAAAAGCTGATCACGATCGCAACCTTGGATCGTTATGCGAGCACCGGCCAGATCCTCGCGGTCGAAGGCGCGGTCATCACCCCGGCGGCCCGTGAAGAAGCGGTGCAGCGGGGCATCCAAATTCAATTTGCCGCGTCAGGCGTCGCATCACCCAGCATCACATCGTCCAGCAACGCCGCGAATGCCCAAGCGGACACGTCGCCGCCGACAGAGATGCAGGTGCCGGATTCGCTTGGCAATCAACTCGCTCGGCGTGGAATCACGTTGCCGGCCGGTGTCGAGATCCTCTGGACCGACGAGCCTGCCGCGGAAGTGTACCGGCGTTGCAGCGGGGGACAGCGTGCGGCGATGGTCAGCGCCCTGTCGGACGTCGAACGATTCGCCGCCGAACTTTCGCCCAATGTTTGGGTTTTGGATCGCCAGAAACTGAATCTGGTTGCGGCGGTCAACGTGGCCGCTCGTATCGCGCGTTGCCCAGCAACGGGCTCCTCGGCGCTGCCGCAAACTTCCGAAGGTTCCCGATGAAACTCGCTCGCACCATCGGCTCGATCACACTTTCCAAATCGCATCCCGCGATGGCCAACGCCAAGCTGCGTCTGGTCGAGGTCGTGGATTCGATCGATCGAGTCGACACCGAACCGCTCGGTGGGGACACGATCGTGGCCTGGGACTTGTGCAGCACCGGACTGGGCGACC
>NZ_JBFHKV010001253.1:0-2253 GCF_041595215.1 Stieleria sp.
AAGCTCGAAGAACAGTCCCGACCGCTCTCCCGCGAGTCCTGCCCCTTTTCCGGCATAGCTGATGTCTTGGCAGGGGAACCCTCCCGCGATGACATCGACCCGTTCGGTATCGGGCTGCGGCCAGGTCCGCACGTCGTCGTGTCGTCGGACATCGGGCCAGTGTTTTGCGAGCACTCGTCTTGCATAGTCGTCAATCTCCACTTGCCATTTGCAGGTCATGCCTGCGC
Source organism: Stieleria sp. (assembly GCF_041595215.1). Classification (NCBI taxonomy): domain Bacteria; kingdom Pseudomonadati; phylum Planctomycetota; class Planctomycetia; order Pirellulales; family Pirellulaceae; genus Stieleria; species Stieleria sp. The sequence continues at coordinate 228 of NZ_JBFHKV010001253.1, forward strand.
GTTCGAATCCTAAGTCAATGCCGCCGATCCCGGCGAATAATGAGCCGAATGTGAGCGTCATGCCATCTCAACTCCCAGACGATCAATCACGACCGTCCCTTTCGTTTTCCACTGTTTCCGAATCTCCGCCTTTGCGACGTCGTTTTCCGAACGCCAAACGTCATGCCGAAGCTTGGAACCGCCCACGGCGAAAACGTCGCTGTACGTCACCTCGCACCTCCATGTAAGCTCCGCGATCGCCTTGACGCCCGCCGCGTTCAGTCGGCCCTTGGGGGAGTGCTTGGCGATCAGGTCGCGGATGGTTTGCTGTGGGTCCATCGGTTCCTCTGTATTAAAAAGCCGGTGTGTAAATCGCTCCCCCAGACTTATGTCTGGAGCTGCCACCGGCCGCCCCACGCGGGGCTTGGATTGCTAGACTTCCACATGCCCCCAACGCCTGCCCGCTCGGACATCGTTGATAGTGCTCTTGCTGACCTTCAATACCGCCGCGACTTTCACCGACGGCAATGAGCCACGCTTGACCACACGCACCCGCGCGTCGGTCATCTTCGCTTGCCTGCTCTTCTCCCCCGCGGTCGATTCCCAACCGCGCAGGGCGAGTGATCCTCTCTTACGTCGTGTCATGCCGGCCGCCTCCAATACTTCGCCATGCTGCCCATCTGCACCGTTTGCGTGTGGACCATGACGATTCGCCCGCAGGGGTACTGAATCCGGTCCCAGCGGTAATAAGTCCCGCCGATAATCTCGGTGTATTGGGCTTGGCCCGCTTGGATCGCGACGAACGAACCGCAGGAGGGTCCGCCGATCAGTTCGGCCTCTTCGTATTTGGTCATTGGTCATGCTCCAGGTTCGCAGCCGGCAACGCAGCCAACACTTCCTTGGCCGACCGCACCGCTTGCGATTTCGCTTCCAGCGTCACGTATCCGTCATCGTCGCGGTCCATCGCGTCTCGGATCTCCGCATTGAGCGGCAACCATTTCGACGCACGGCGAAAGACGGTTTTCTTCGCCATCTCTGCCCAGTCGGTTTGCCACGGACCGTTGTTGCTCGCCTTGCTTCGCTTGCGGACTGCTTCGATGTCCTCGGTGCTCATCACCTCGCACTTCTCCGCCCCGTCCTTAAACGTCACGATGCAATAGACGGCGTAGATGTCGCCCCGGTCCTTGATGCGAAAGTCAATCTCGTGCTTGACGATCTCGCCCCGGTCGTATTTGAAATCGTCTTTGTCTCGCACGATGTCGGAGTGAATCCGTGCAACCTGTCCACTGCGGTAAACCAGTTCGACGATCCCCTTGTAATCCAGGATCAACTGGCATTCTTTGCCGTAGGGGATCAGGTGTGCCCGTCGCCCGTCCGGCTCCAATCCCCACTGCGACAGATCCAGCATCGCCTTGAAGAAAGACTCTTGCGTGCATTGGGCGAGCTTCGGTGTCCGCCGCAACGCGGTCAGGGCAACACGTGCCATCCGCTCGGGGGTGACGTGGCGGGGTAGCACCTTGGCCAGTTCCGCCTTGAACATCTCGCTTGACAGTCTGTCCGCGATGCTCATTTCTCGCTTCGTTTCAGCAATCTCAGTCGTCATGGCTTCCTCTCTTTCGGTAAACACTTGGCAAAACAATCTCGGTCAATTCGTGCTCGTCCTTCTCCGACCAGTCACCGCTGGTCATTCGGTCCTGATACTCGCACAGCAACGAGTACCGCTCAGCGAATCCCTTCTGTATCGACTCAGCGTCCAGAATGCACGCACGAGCCCGATACGGTGCCTGCGTCTCGACAACCGCAAAGACGACCGACCACAGCGGCAAGTCAATCTCGTAATGCTGTGACGCAATCGATGCGTAATGAGCCGCCTGGATGTGGTAGCCGAAGTCCTCGCACGCATAAGCGAACTTCCGCTCCGACCACTCCGACACGGTTTTGATGTCGACCACGAACGGGTGCTGTTCATCGATGATCGCCTTATCGCATCGGATCTTGCACGGCACGCCAGTCTCGGCGTCATCGCATCGAATGGAATGTTCCACCG
>NZ_JBFHKV010001254.1:0-2250 GCF_041595215.1 Stieleria sp.
CACGAGAACACATTGACGGACCGGAGGGCTCGCGCCCTGCCGCTAACAACAACCGCAAGAGATAGCGGAACGGCGCGAGCCGTCCGGTAGCAGCACGAGAACACATTGACGGACCGGAGGGCTCGCGCCCTGCCGCTAACAACAACCGCAAAAGATAGCGGAACGGCGCGAGCCGTCCGGTAGCAGCACGAGAACACATTGAGGGACCGGAGGGCTCGCGCCCTGCCGCTAACAAATAACACACGGTCTGTCGCCGGCGTCCGGGCGCACCCATCCCCAACGGCACCGACCGATTTCTTCAACCTTTGCCGCGAGGCTCGCCCATGATTTCTCGACGTAACGCACTCAAAACGACCGGATGCGGTTTCGGCTATCTGGCCTTCTCCGCACTGGCGACCCAGGCGGCGACCCGAGACTACAAGAATCCGCTCCGCCCGAAGGAGACCCATTTCGCACCCAAGGCGAAACGCGTGATCTTCTTGTGCATGCGGGGCGGTCCGTCGCACGTCGACACCTTCGATTACAAGCCGGAACTGGCGAAGTTCGACGGCAAGAGCCCCGGCGAGGCGGCCAAGGGACAGAATGCACAGAAGGGCCGCAAGCTGATGAAGTCGCCGTGGGAATTCAACCCGCACGGGGAAAGCGGGCTGCCGATCTCGACGCTTTATCCGCATCTGGCTAAACACGCCGACGACCTGTGTTTGCTGAACGGGTCGTACACCGACATCCCGAACCATCCCCAAGCACTGGTTCAGTTACACACGGGTAATTTCCAGTTTGTACGCCCTTCGATGGGCGCCTGGGTGCTGTACGGCTTGGGGACCGAGAGTCAGGACTTGCCGGGCTTCATCACCATCAAGCCACCCGCACGGCTCGGCGGGGCCCAAAACTACGGCAGCGCGTTTTTGCCGGCGGTCTATCAAGGCACGGCAATCAATGACGTGCGATCATCCGACGCGATCGGCAACATTCAAAACACCCGGTTCCAAGGCGACCTGCAACGCAAACAACTCGACTTGCTGCAATCGATGAACCGCAACGCGGCCGACAGGAACCCATCCAACAGCCAACTCGAAGGGGTGATCGAATCTTATGAACTCGGTTACCGGATGCAGGCGGCCGTTCCCGAAGTGATGGATCTTTCCGGGGAGTCGTCGTCGACGCTGAAGCACTATGGCATCGGCGATTCCAAGACCGACGAATTTGGACGACAGTGTTTGATGGCTCGTCGTTTTGCCGAAGCGGGCGTACGGTTCATCGAGTTGACGCACGAAGGCTGGGATCAACACAACGGCTTGAGGGCGAAACTGGCGTCCAATTGCAAGGCCACCGACCAGCCGATCGCGGCCTTGATCAGCGACCTAAAACAACGCGACATGCTCAAGGACACGCTGATCGTCTGGAGCGGCGAATTCGGTCGAACACCGGCGGTCCGCCGTGACGACGGACGCGACCACAATTCCACCGGCTTTACCGCGTGGATGTGTGGCGGCGGCGTGAAGGGCGGCCTGCGTTATGGATCGACCGACGACTTCGGGATCGCCGCGGTCGAGAACACGATGCACGTCCACGATCTGCACGCGACGACGTTGCATCTGCTCGGGCTCGACCACACCAAGCTCACGTATCGCTACGCCGGACGCGACTTCCGCTTGACCGACGTCTACGGACGCGTCGCCGACGAGATCATTGCGTAGGATCATGTCTCGCCCGGATGCGTCATGCGGTGGTAGGAAAATTTTGGAGGTAGGAAAATGGCTGACGAGCCGATTGCAGGAAATCCAAAACGCGTTCCCCAAAATCTTCCTACCCCAAAATCTTCCTACCTCCAAAATCTCCCTACCCCACCCCCCTACTCACTGCCTTTATTCATTGATCCAGCTCATGCACTTCGCCAGACACCTTCTCCTGCTCGTTGCCATCGTCATTGCAGCGCCCGCACGCGCCGATCGCGGGGACTGGGTGGAAGGCTCATCAGTGCAGAACGACGGGGCCAATCGCGAGCACTATAACCGAGCGGCGCTTTTGCCTTGGCACCATTTCATGGGCGATTGGCGGGATGCGAACGATACCGCGCAAGGCGATGTGGCGTATGCGGTGAGCGAAGTCATCGATGACGACACACGCAAATCGGTGCGCTGGGACGTCACGACGTTGGTGAAAGACTGGACGGCCAACAAGTTTCCAAACAAGGGACTGTTCTTGCGCGTCACTGACGGTCGGGGCCGGATCGTCTTCGCCAGTCGCGAA
>NZ_JBFHKV010001255.1:0-2249 GCF_041595215.1 Stieleria sp.
GCATTTATCCCCAGCGTTTTTCGTGTTGTTAGCGGTATTGGGCGCAAGCCCTCCGGTCCCTCATCGTTCCCGAAACACCGGAGGGCTCGCGCCCTACCGCTAAAAAATGCTTCACACCGTCGCTGAAGGATTTCAACGCACAGGAATCCCCGCTTGGCAGTTGCTCACGAGATCTGCAACCTGTCGCGGGACTATTGCCAAATCATGACCGATTTTCCATAAGCGCGGGACTCTTTCGCATTAACCCAGACTTTTAGACGGTAGAACCGCCCCTAAAAGGAATAGATTGGAGACGTACCCGTTCTCTTTTCCCTTGTTCTTTTTGGAGGTTCACATGAAACGGCATGTGAGATCTGGCTTCACACTTGTGGAGCTTTTGGTGGTCATCGCCATCATTGGCATTTTGGTCGGACTGCTGCTGCCAGCGGTTCAAGCAGCCCGCGAAGCAGCTCGGCGAATGAGCTGCAGCAACAACTTTCGGCAAATCGGCATTGCCGTGCACAATTACCACGCGGCTTACAAAGAATTGCCGATGCACGGCGTGGGAACGACCAGTGGTGGGACATCCTTTGCCCCATCGTTCGGCCAGTCCGGTCCCACCCACGACTGGTGGCGAAACTATTCCCACTCCAACTCCTGGCGGTTGAGTGCCCTGGTCGGTTTGACGCCCTTCATGGAACAACAAGGGATCTGGGACCAAATCTCCAACCCCAACAACAAAGACGCCATCGACCCGTCGGTGGTTTACAATCCGCCTTGGCCGGCGATGGGGCCTGTGCCCAGCCAGGCGAGGTACATCCCTTGGTCGACGGAGGTTCCGACCCTGCGTTGCCCGAGTGACCCGGGCGTCGGCTTGCCGGCGTTGGGACGGACCAACTATGCCGTCAATCTTGGTGATTCCTGCTATTGGTCGATTCGCGGTGGGCGACAATTCCCCAGGCCCGAGGACGGATCGTACCCCGAAACCAGCGGCTGGATGCGACACTCTCAGGCCGCCGACCGCGGCATGTTTGTCCAACACAAACGGGCCAAGTTCCGTGACGTGATCGATGGCTTGTCCAACACCATCGCGATGGGCGAAATCGCGACCGATTTGGGTGACCGGGACAAACGGACCTTGGCCGACCACGAATCAACCCAAGCCTGGGCCTTCATTCGTGACAATCCGAAATGGTGCGAAGATCAGGGCTACCTCGATCCCGATCGTCCACGATTCTGGGAGCCCAACCTGCGGATGATGAACCGTACCAACGGGCGCGGATTCCGCTGGGCCGATCACCGCGTCGAGATGACATCGATGCACACCATTCTGCCGCCCAACTCAGAAATCTGCGCCCAACGGAATCCCGGGGGCACGTTCCTCGCGCCTCCGAGCAGTCGCCACCAGGGCGGGGCTCACATCCTGATGGGAGACGGAGCGGTGGTGTTCATGACCGATTCGGTCGAAGCCGGAAACAGTCGAGCCGGAATGGTTTGGCGAAACGGTACCGGTGGGCAATCGCCCGGCAACATCAGCCCCTACGGATTGTGGGGTGCACTGGGAACCCGAGCGAGCAACGAAACGATTGAAGAACAACTCAATCAGTAACGTTCCCGATCAACCACAGGATGATTGCAATGAGAAAGCGGTTTTCATGGCTCGTTTGCTTCGTCGGCTTGACGTTGCCGTTGGCCGGATGTGGTGATCCACAACCGTCCAATGTGATGCAGAACGCCGACGAGCAAGCGTTTGCGGATTACGAACGAATGATCGCCGAAGACGCAAACGTTCAAAACGACGCCGAGCCGGACGAGGATGCGGCCGAATAGATCGGTGTCAACCGAGACAGCACCCGTTGCTGACCAGCAAAGCCCTTCGCGAGCGATCGCGAGGGGCTTTTTTCTTTGCAGGAGCCATCGTTGGCCGGCAACGTCTGGGATCGCGCCAAGCTACAATGGTCGCGCGGCAATCATCGATGCCGGCGCGAACCCGCTGGTGATCGTCGCACCTCTCCCGTTTGATCCGTCCACTCTTTTTTCCACCGTTTAACCTTTTTACGTACGCCATCACCATCATGAATCGAGTCACTCGCCGCGCGATCAGCGTTGCACTGTTGCCCGTCTTTGTCATCGCCGCCCTTCCGGGATTCCTCAGCCAGGCGGGCGCAGCCGATGCAAAACTGCGGGCGCTGATCATCGACGGCCAGAACAATCACACCGCTTGGCCCCAGACGACGATGATGACCAAGAAGTACCTGGAAGATTCGGGA
>NZ_JBFHKV010001256.1:0-2249 GCF_041595215.1 Stieleria sp.
ACGCATCCAAGACCCGTTGTTGGAGCGGTTTGAACTGATCGATCGCGACCTGCGTTCACGCCGTGAAGAACTGATTCGATTGCGTAGTGTCGTCGGTGAGCTGAACCTGGCGTTGCTGCAAGAAACCGAGTCGGGGACCGATCCCGATACCGGACTGCCGGTGTCGCGGCTGTCTTGGACGCCGGTCGTTGAAGAGACGGTCGGGCGATTGCGAACCGAACTGGAACCACTGGAGGCGTTCCTCGGCGAGCTACAGCAAGTGGACGCGCCGATCGTGGCCACCGACATCGCGAAACTGGCCGAAACGATTCCGCAACGAATCAAACAGAACGATCAATTGGTCGAACTCTATGAGGTCGAACGCGAGAACATCTGCACGTTGCTGCAGGTCGACAAGATTGACGACTCGGTGTTTGACGTCAGTGAACTGGCAACCCTGCAGTCCTACCTGGGCAATTCCTATGACGCCTTGATGGGCCGGTTGGAATCGTACCGGGCGAAAGTGGTGTCCATCAATGACTCGTTGGATCGATTCTTGGAAGAAGGTCCCCAGGGCGACACGCCGACCGAGTTGTCCAAGAAGATTCGTGAAGAGCTGATCTTGGCGACGCAAGACCTGTTGTCCGAACTGGGCGATGACATCCTGACGATGCAATTGATCCAGGCTCGCGCCCGCACCGAAAGTGCCCTGCTGCCGGAAGTCAACATCCAGCCCGCCGAAGCCTTTGAGATCGCTCGGCGAAATCGTCGCGACTGGGCCAACGCACGGGCGGCACTGGTCGACAGCTGGCGGGCGATCGAATTCATCGCCGACGACCTGGAAAGTTCGCTGGACATCCGTGTCAGCGGAGGCGTCGGAACGGCGCCGGGAGAAAACAATCCCTTCGCACTCCGCGGCAAATCGAGCACGTTGAGCGTCGGTTTGGAGTGGGACGCCCCGATCACGCGGCTACAAGAACGCAATACCTATCGGCAATCGCTGATCGAATTCGAACAGGCCAAACGCGGTTACTACGAATACGAAGACAGCATCTGGTTGCTGTTGCGGGCACAAGTCCGTCAGCTGCAAGTCAACCGCGTCAATTTTGAATACGGACGTCAGGCGGTTCGGATTGCGGCGTCGCAGATCGAGTTGAACGGAGACATCCGCGAACTCCGCGACGCCCGCGGACTGAGCAGTGGTCCGACCGCGGCTCGGGATACGATTTCCGCACTCGGCGACTTGCTCGACGCACAGAACTCGCTGCTCAATATCTTCGTCAACTACGAAGTGATTCGACGCGGACTGGACTTGGATCTGGGAACGATGGAACTGACCCCCGAAGGGCTGTGGATCGATCCCGGCCCGATCGATCCGGACTACTTGCTGACCTTGCCGGGAACGACCACCGAAGCGGTCCCCGGTGGAGACTGCAGTCGCTGTGGGATCCGGATCAAGAACCAGCCCCAGCCACCAGATTTCCGCGGCGTCTACATCAACGAACCCTCGCTGTTGGAAATCAACCAAGTCGGTTTCGAAGAAACGCCGTAGGCGACGGCCAACCTGAAACCTGAAACCTGAAACTTAACAATCAAACGCTTCGGCGATCAAACCCGCGGCGCGTTCGACTTGTTCGTTGCTGGTGGTCCAACCGAGCGAGACGCGGAGGGTGCGACCGATTTGCGAATCGTTGCGTCCGATCGCGCGGAGCGACCGTGTGAACTCGTCCGGCGGTGAATTCGCCTGGGCGGTCGCCAAGGCCAACTCTCTGGCCGATTCGTGGATCCGCCGCGCGTCGCCGGGCAACTCCAATGCGACGGTGTTGGGCAACCGCGGCGATGCGTTGCACAGCACCAGCGGCGGAGTCGACAGCTGCTCCGACAGATGATCCACAAAGTGGTCGCGGAGTTCGGCCAATTGATCGTTGGCTTCGACACAATAGCGCTCGGCCAGACTCGCCGCGGCCCCCAGGCCGATGCAGCCGGGAATGTTCTCCGCCCCCGGACGCAATCCCATCTCGCGCGGTTCACCAAAGGTGATCGGGTCGAGTTGCAAACCGCGGCGGACGTAAATCGCGCCCGATCCCTTGGGGCCGTAAAACTTGTGACCGCTGATCGCAACGGTGTCGGCGCGCAAGTGTTTGACGTCGACGGGGACTTTGCCGAACATTTGGGTCGCGTCGCAGTGGACACAGATGCCGCGGTTGTGACAGCGGTCGGCGACTTCACGTACCGGTTGAATGGTTCCGACGATCGCATTGGCGCCTTGC
>NZ_JBFHKV010001257.1:0-2242 GCF_041595215.1 Stieleria sp.
AATTGTCGTGCGACAGGTATTCGTCAAATCCCATGGCTCGCGGGTTGGTCGGAGATTCCTTTTTAACCGGGCCCAGGTGCCACTTGCCGAAATGCCCGCATCGATAACCCGCATCAGATAACAAATGCGCGATCGTGATTTCCTGGGGACGGATCGACCAGCCAGGGGCGAAGGTGCCGTAGCGGTTGGGATGCCGCCCCGTCAGCACACTGCCACGGGTCGGCGAACACGACGGATGCCCCGAATAGAAGTGATCCAATCGCAACCCGCTTGCTGCCATCTGGTCCAGCACGGGCGTCTGCAAATACGGATGCCCGTTGTACCCCGTTTCACTCCAGCCGTGATCGTCTCCCATCAACAGAATGAAACTGGGGCGATCGTCCGCGTGGATTAACGAGCCGAACAAGAGGGCCAGGAAACACGCTGCGAGGCGGGGAAGGAGCAGGTTGGTTTTCATGTGGAGGTCCGTTGTGGTCGGTCTGTCGATCGATGGCATGGGGCACCCCGATAGGCTGTTCGGTGAGGCATTGATGTTTGTGTATTACACGGTTTCAGCGGAACGGCGCGAGCCCTCCCGTATTTGGGTGAAGCTGAGGAACCGGAGGGCTCGCGCCCTTCCGCTACCAAATGCTTCACAGCGTCACGTCGGTAGGTCACGCTGTGCGTGACGGCAGGTAGGTCACGCACAGCGTGACGATTGGCATGCACAGCATGCCCTACGAGACGACGCTTCATTTCACGTAATCTTTCCCCGACCAGCTGTCCAATACCGATCGCTGCCAGGCTTCAAGATCCGCTTTCATCTCCGCGACACGTGGCTGATCCGATTGGCTCAAATCCGTTTGCTCCATCGGGTCTTCCACCAGATTGTACAGCTCGTACTTCACCTGCTTCCCGTTCTGGATGCGGTGCAGTTTCCATGGCCAAGCATTCCAGGCCGCGTGGCCTCGCATGCCGTCTTCGCCGAACGTCGGAAACTCTTCCACGTTCTTCAAAATCCGTTCGGGATGTGGATTGGGCCGACCGGCTTGTTTGGCTTCCAAGAGCGCGCGGATGATGCGGTCGCTGTGTGTGCTCTGGCCTTGTGTGTGTCCGTGCCAAAACCCCATCGGGGGACGAACCGTTTGTTTGCCGGCCAGCACGTCGGCAAGGTCGATGCCATCGAGCTTGGGTTGATGTGCGACGTTTGCCCCGGCGATCGCCACGAGCGTCGGGTACAGATCGGCGGCAAACGCCGGGGTTTCGATCGACTGCGGACGGTACCGCGCCGGCCATTCCAAGATTGCCGGAACCCGCAATCCGCCTTCGTAGATGCTGCCCTTCTTGTTTCGCCCACCGGACGATTCAACGATCAAGCCGCCGTTGTCGCTGCAATAAAACAGCAGCGTGTTGTCGGCGATGCCCAGATCTCGCAATGTCTTTCGCAGCCGTCCGACCTGCTGATCCAACAGCGTGATCTCGCGAAAGTACCCGGGTTTCTTGGTCGGCTGATCGTTGTAGAGCGTCGCGGCGGCGGCGATTCCTTGCGGCAGTTCCTGTTGCGGGTCGTGCGGCGAGGGAAACCAGGTGACCGAAAACATCGGCCGATCGCCGCCGTGATGTTTGGTCAGAAACTCGATCGTCGCATCCATGCTGATCACGCTACCGGGACCCTGAAGATGCTCGTAGTTCCCGTTGCGGCTCAGGTACGGATCGTTGTCGAAGAAATTCAATCCCGAGAGCCATTCGTCGAACCCGGCCCCGCCCGGACTGGTCGGACTGTCCGGTTGCACCGAGCCGATGTGCCACTTGCCGAAATGTCCCGTGACGTAACCGGCATCGCCGAGCGCCTCGGCAATTGTTGTTTCGTCGGGCCGCATGTAGTGGCCGTGATTGGGAACGTTGGTGCGAAACGGATGACGCCCGGTCATCACACTTGCCCGAGTCGGCGAACAAACCGGTGCGCTGGCGTAGAACCGATTGAAGACGACTCCCGCTTTGGACATCGCGTCCAAGTGCGGCGTCTGGACGAATGGATGGCCGGTAAATCCGGTGTCACCATAGCCGTGGTCATCGGCCATCACCAGCACGATGTGCGGCCGCGCGGGCGACTCGGCTTTGAGTGACCAACTGCAAACGAGCTGTGAACAGAGTGCTGCAACAATGGCAAAGGAAAGGGTGCGTTTTCGGGCGGTCATCGGCAAGGTGGGTGGCGAGGTGGGAAGGGCGGAAACGATGAAGGCAGAATGATTCGGGGCAGAAT
>NZ_JBFHKV010001258.1:0-2240 GCF_041595215.1 Stieleria sp.
GCCACCAAGTCGGTCTCCAACACGATCGACTATCACGTCTATCAGGCCATCCTGACCCCCAACGGGGCCAAGAGCGAAGTGCCGGCACCGGACTGGATCTTGACCGACGAGTTGACCCAGTAATCAATCCGCCCGCAACACCGTTGAATCGGCATGGACGGCGATCGAACATTCGGGCATCGTTGCGGGCAACAGCAGGGACTGTCCCCGCCGCAGTTCGATCGATGCGTCATCGGTCGTCAACGTTGCGGTTCCGATCGGAACGGTCAGGATGTGAAAACGCCCGTCACCGCCGACGACGTCGCTGCCGTTTTCCAGCGACGAGAGCACGAACTTGTCACAGGCGACCAATCGCTGCCAACCGCAGGCCGACGGGTCGCTCTTGAGTGCTTCGACGGGGCCGGACTCGTAATCGGTGACCGCCAACGATTGTTCGATGTGCAGCGGACGCGGGTTGCCGTCGGCACCGACCCGGTTCCAGTCGAACAATCGAAACGTCGTGTTGCTGGATTGTTGGATTTCCGCGATCACCAGACCGGCGCCCAACGCGTGGACGGTCCCTGCGGGAATGAACACGCAATCCCCGCGTGACGGATGAAACGAGTGCAGCACGCGGTCGGTTTCGCCCGCGGCCATCGCTTCGGCCAAGGCGTCGCGATCGACACCCGATTTCAGCCCCGCATAGATCAGGCTGCCCGGTTCGGCATCGACCACGTACCAGGCTTCGGTCTTGCCGCGGTCGGGAACATCCATCGTCGCCCCGTAGGCGTCGTCGGGGTGGACTTGGACCGACAGGACACGATTGCAGTCCAGATATTTCAAGAGCAGCGGAAACTTCGCTTCCTCGGACGATTCTCCGAGTGTCCAGGCTGCGTCATTTTGAATCAGCCCGGAGAGGGTTTGGCCGGCCAGCGGCCCGTTTTCGACCACGCTCTGATCCTGGCCGTGATCGACGATTTCCCAGCTTTCGGCGTAGTTTTGCTCGTCACCGATGGGTTTTCCCAGCAACTGCCCCAACTTGGAGCCTCCCCAGAGGGTTTGTTTGATCAGGGGGCGAAATTGCAGGGGATACGGAGATTCTTTCCCAAACATGGTCTTCCTAGAGGTGACAAATGGCGGCGCAATTGGTTCAAATATACGGATGATGAATCCGCGGTCACGAAGATCTGCTTGAAAGCGCCAAATGTAGCGGACATGGACAGTCCGACTTTCCGGACGCTTTTGCTAAACTGTTCGGCTATGGATTTCGGCCGAACCAAGGAATTCTCTCTGATGGAATTCTTTCTGGTGGTCCGATAGTCGTCACTTGCTGTGGACGGCTGCGTCGGTCTATCGCGCTCATTCAACTTTCCTGGAACAGTTAATCAATCGTGGACGCTACGGCTCAACGCAACGCTTCGGCCCGCTCTCCCCAAGCCACACGGCCGAAAGACGATCTTTTCGAAAACTCGACGATGACCTTCGGCGAGCACCTCGAAGAGCTCCGGCATTCTCTCGTCCGTGCCATCATCTGCCTAGGCATCGGACTGGCCGTCGGATTGACGGTCGCCAATCAAGTCGTCCGCTACGTCGCCGAACCGCTCAAAGCGGCGATCGTGGACTTCAATGCCAAGCGAAGTTTAGCGATGCTCGGCTATGAAGACTTGGACGATCCAGATGTTCAGGCATTGCTGCCGTTGATCACCGAACGCTCGCTGAAGTGGCAGGTGATTTACGAGATCCCCGACGAACTGCAAAACCTGACCCCCGAATCGATCGAGCTGATTCCGAAGTCCGGCTCGCCAACCGAACCGCCCGTCGTCAGCGAACCGCAGAAAGCGAAATCGAAAGCGAAACAGCCCGAGACGCAAACGCCTCAGCCGCAGAAGCCGGAATCACCGGCCGCCAATCCGCCGGCTGCCAATATGTCCCTCGAGAACGACGCTCCCGACGAGGTGGAGGTGGTCGAGTCCGCCCCCACCGTCTCGATCGCTGCCGCAGCCGGTCCGGTCGCAGCAACACCCGGGGCACGCGTCAAACCGCGTGAGATCGCGGACATCTTGCGTGCCCTCCCCGCAGCGTCGGATCTGCGACCCAAAGTCCAGTTCATTCGCGACACCAAGGGGCTCAGCACGTTCAAGGTCGAAGAGTCGTTCATGATTTGGGTCAAGGCGGGATTGATCGTCGGTGCGGTGCTGTCGTCGCCGGGCGTGTTTTATTTCCTTTGGCAATTCGTCGCCGCGGGACTACATCAACACGAA
>NZ_JBFHKV010001259.1:0-2239 GCF_041595215.1 Stieleria sp.
CAAACGACGCTGATTGTTCTGGACGGCGCCGAAGGGTATTCAATCCTCGTCTTGGCCAAGCAGCCCGACGGTAAGCCGGTGCGAGTCACCGAGTCGACCAAGGGCGGCTATCGGGCCTACACGACGAGCGAGGCGTGGGTCACGCTGTTTTGTACGGACTTTGAAAACCAGAAGCAGCAGCTTGTCGACATCGTCATCAACGAGGACGTGACGCCGGAACCGGAACCAGAACCGGACGACCCGGACCCGCCGGGTCCTGAGCCCGACAACGTTCCCGCCGACGATTTCGAAAACATCGGCCAACGGGTCGCCAAGTGGTCCGCAGGCATCGCGAACCGCGCCGACTACGCGATCGCATACGAAGCAGCGGCAACACGGTTGCGATCATCGCCATCGGACACGGTGGACGACGTGGGCAAAAAGCTGGTCGCTGACCTGCAAGCGGTCGCGAGTTTTGACAAGTATCTGCCAGCGGTTGGCGCCAAGCTAAATGAGGACATCCAAGGGCGATGGCCGTTGTCGCGTGGCGTTCTCGCTGATTATTACACCGCGATTGCGGTCGGGTTTCGTGGGGGCGTGAAATGAGAATTAACCCCGATTTCCGAACCGTCGACGAAGTTGAATTGGCGATTGACCCGCGTGAGCTTGGCGGGTGGACGGACGGCGAGAGCACGACCGAAAGCGAGTTGATCGCGAAAGAGAACCGCACGATTGACGCGATCCAAGCGGAGCAACCGCAGTCGTTTCTAACGCGAATCGCGGACGAAATGTCACCCGAGATGATGGCCAAGTGGACCGAGTTTCAGTTGTCCAAAGGGCGTCATCGCGGATCGAATGACTTATCGCTGATCGATGAGTTCGTGCATGGCAAACCGCTCTTGTGGTTGCCGCAGATCATCGGCTCGTGTGTGATGTCGAACACGTTCCGCATCTGGGTCGCCCGCCTGATGTATCAAATCGTCTTGCTGGGCAAGTCGCAGGAATACCTTGGTCGCAACGAGTTCGGTTCGAGCAATTACAGTTTCTACGGGCCGTGGTCCTACGGTCACGCGCGAAAGAAAGCCAACATGCGACGAGGCGACGGGCTCTACTGTGCCCCGATGGCCTGGTCATTGATGCAGGGCGTTGTCCCATGCAACACGCCCGCACTGATGCGGATCCTGTCGGATGCAGACCTGGACCACGCCAACGACTTTCCCGAGCCGCAGGGACGCGACGGGGCTGCGTTGTATCGGGCGTTTGGGAATTGGGCACACATCGACGAACTGGAATCGTACAAGGATTTTGCGGTTCTCGAATCGCCAAGCGTCAAGTCAGCGGATCAGCTTTGGGATCTGCTTCTGGCTGGCAAGCCGTCTTTTGTTTGCTCAGGTGAAGCGATCCACAAGGTCGGCGAGCATCCCGACGGGTTCCCGATTCATGCACGCAACCCGCGCGATTCGTGGTCGCACAACATGGCTTTCATCGGCGCGTTTGTCGCGTCCGATGGAGAGCGGTTCATCCGCGAATCAAACGAGTCGTGGGGCGAGAAGCACATCTACAACCGACGTTTCGACGAGGTTGAAAAGTCATTCCGTGCTGGACGATTGACCGTGCAAGCGATCGGCGAGATTGCGGGTCCGTCCAGTTCACCGCCATTGATGGGGTAAGAGATGAATATTCCGTGGGATCTGATTTTTGAGTTGCTGTTCAAGATGCTCGAAGACTGCGACGACGACACCGAGGGTCGTGTCAGCAAGATCGGTCAGCCGATGCGGTTGCGTGTTGCCGTGACGCGAGCAGTTCGGCAGGCAGGCTATCGTGGACGTGAAGCGATTGAGGTTCGCAGGGAGGTGCTTGCCGAGATTGCAGACGCACCAGCGGAAGACGTTGCGGCGTTCGCACAGAGCGGCCCCGATGGACTATCGAAACTTGACACGGAGGCGTGAGGCAATGAAACGCTTTGCTCTACTTCTGGCCGTGCTGATCGCATCGCCAGCCATCGCCCAGGACTGTCCGAACCTCGCGCCATCGCTCACCAGCGATTGCCCCGATGGCCAATGTCCAATCGTCCGAACGGCGGCCAAGACCGCCACCGCACCCGCCAAAGCGACCAGCAGTCTCGCGGCTGCGATTCGTCGGGCGAAGATGCCACCATCAGCAATCGGTGTCAGCCCGAACACAACGGCGATGCTGACGATGCACCTGACGACCTACGCGCCGGACCATCGCTACACGTACACGAAAGCGGATCTGGTGG
>NZ_JBFHKV010001260.1:0-2239 GCF_041595215.1 Stieleria sp.
ACCGGGTGCTCGACGCTCCCCTCGGCACGAGGGCTGGACCTGATGAACCCGGCGTCGAGCCTGCTGTCTCCCGGATCGGCTAAAAACACCTCGCCCTACCAAATGCTCGACGGCACCGCGCCGGCGACGGCGTTGTCGGGTCATGCCGGGCTGACCGAGGAGGCCTATCACAAGATCCGTGAAGCCAAAGCACAAAACGCGATCGTGCTGCAAGTCGCCGAAGACGAACAGCCCGTCCGTGTGCTGCCGCTGCCGCCGGGCCAAAAGAGCGTCTTTGTCAGTGAACTGCTGACCCAAACCGGCGTGCTCAAAAAGCTCGGCAACGTCCAGGCAACCCTCTACCGCCCCTCACCGGATTCGATTTCCGGGGTGCGGATGGAGATCCAGTTTGCCGACGACGGGACCGTCGACCCCACGACCGACTACGGATTGCGGCCCGGCGACCGGGTTCAGATCCAAAAGAAGACGACGACCGCCATCGAGAGCCTGGTCAACATGGCCCTGCGTCGCTAGTGCAGCTCAATTTCCGGGTAGTGGACGAGGCGACGAGTCCTCTGATTGAGGATGCCGCGAAAAAGGGGTCAGGTACCGTCAAACGAGCCGCTGACAAAGCTCTCGTGCGGACGAGGTGAACCACTGGAAGTCGGCTGTGGTGCTACGATAATATGAAGGCAATCCGCCGCGTTGTCTTTGCCCCACCCCTCCGTGCGATCCCGATCGGGTTGCTGGCGAGCCGTCCATGTCTGATATCGTCCATTGCCCGAAGTGCCATTCCGCCGTCACGGTCGGTGCGGCCCAAGCTGGCAGACGCGTGCAATGCCCCAGTTGCCTGAAGGAGTTCCTCGCCCCGTCTTCACTCGGTGGAGCCGGATCGAGCGCGGAGGATGAGGACTGGTTGTCGCTGGCCGATCCAGAGGAACTCACCGCGACACCCACCACATCCAAATCCGGATCACCAGCGGCCGCGCCACCAGATATCGACGACGACGACGACGATCTGTTCGGCGAGAATCCGTTCGTTGACGTCTCCGATGACGATGGCCTGGAGAGCGAATCGGATCCGGCAGACCTGTTCGCTGGACTGCCATCACTGGACGAACTGCCGGGCTTCGCGGCTGGTCCCGCAGCCGGCCCGACGACCAGTCCGGCGGCGGCCAAGCCGACCCCGACACCCGAAGCGGCCCCAACGATCGACCCGAACGAAGAGTTCCGGGTGACCTGCCCGATCTGTGGCAGCATGCTGTCGGCCAAAGCCAAGCAGACCGGAAAGACGATCAAGTGCGGTGACTGCTACAGCGAAGTCCGCGTCCCCAAGCCGCCGAGAAAGAAGACCAAGCCGCAGCGTGACGACAACGCGGAGACCTTTCAATTCGTCGAAACCGGCGCGACCGGACGGCCGGAAGATCCCTTCAAGAAAAGCGCCGACGAACTGCTCCGCGAGGCCGCTCGGGAGCCCGACGAGAAGCGGTCCGAACCGGCGTTCGACGCACCCAGCACCATCGGATGGTTCAAAACCGTCTTCGGGATCTTCGTCGACCCTGGAGTCATCAGCCATTTTTTAGGACTCTCGATCCTGCTGGCGATTCCTGCGGCCTTGACGGTCGCGGTGCCGGTCTTTGCGTTGGGCATGTTTCCGCTGGGATTACTCGGGATCACCCTGACGGTGTCCTGTGGATTCGCGATCCTGTTCGGCGTGGCCAACGAACATGACCGCATCGAAGACTGGCCGACGCTCGACCCGACCGCCTGGTTTGAATCGCTGTGGCTGGTCGTTGCGGCGACCGCGATCGCCGTGGGACCGGCCTACGTCATCGCCACGGTGTTTGGCGCCGACCCGGTGGTCAAGCTGGGTCTGGTGATGTTCTCGATCTATGCCGCGTTTCCGATCATCTTGCTTTCGATGCTGGACGAGCAATCGATCACGTCGCCCTTTTCCGCCGACATCAGCAAGAGCATCACGCGGTGCCAGGAAGAGTGGGGCGCGTTCTACTTTTCGACCGGACTCCTGTTTGCCGCCCTGTTCGGCTACTTCGTGATGTGCTCCCTCTCGCCGGCCAGCATCGCGATCGGCGTGATCCTGTCGATCGGCGTGGTGTTCATGTACTTCGCCATCCTGGGGCGGCTGGCGCTGGCGATCGGTGAAGTCGTTGACCTGACGGCCTTGGACACCGAGGACGACGAAGAGGAAGATTAGTCGGCAAGAAAGTGGCGTAAGCTTCCAGCTTGCGTTTCACAAGTG
>NZ_JBFHKV010001261.1:0-2234 GCF_041595215.1 Stieleria sp.
CGCGGCCTCCGGCTTGTCATCGGAGACGGCGGGGCGGACCGAAACGGCTAGAAACGCGGCGAACAGAACTGGTACAAGGAGACGCGAAGGGGCGACGAATTGTTGCATGGCAGACATCGGACGCACGTAGAATGGAATCGGGAGGGGGTAAGGTAGGAAGCCGCCATTCTAATTGGTTTGCCAAGCTTTGGTGAGTGCGGACGAAAAACGAACCACTCCCGCTTCCCGATTATTGTTTTTTCACCACGGAAACCCGCAATTTGAAACGGACGAACAAACGAATCGTCGGCTTGGGATTCTGGCTGATCACGCTGGTTTCGACAGGCGTCGCCGCGTCGCGCTGGATGCAGACGACCGAGCAAAACGACCAATCGCAACAGACGCTCGAATCGATCGCACGCTACGTCGCACGGCAGGAGACGCAGATCGTGGCCATCGATCCGACCGGGCGACTGCAGCCGGGAGATCCGGTTTTTTTGGCCGGCGAGCAGGGTGACTATCATCAGGTCGGTCGCGTTGCGGCGATCGTCACCCCCGACGGCGAGCGGCCCGATGACCTTCCCGCAGAACCTCTCACCAGAGGCCGCCGCGTTTCGATCACGTGGTACAGCTGGGACGTCCCGGCCGACGAGTGCCAGCTGTTTCAGCACCACAGCACCGGACGGTTGAGCGAGGTGGTGGAAACGCTCTTTCCGCCGGCGAAGCAGAAAGTCATTCGCGACCAGTTGTCCGCCGCGATGGCTCGTCACGGCGAGGATCTGTCACAAGCCTTCATTCCGCTGGTCGAAGACAGCTTTCGAAAATCGCTGCCGGTGATCGAAGACGAGTTCCGCCTGGCCGTCGCCCGGCACCGCGATGAACTGGACGCGGCTGCTCATCGCTGGCACGACGAGTTAGTCCAGGAACGATTGATCCCGATGGCCCGCCGCGAAATCTTGCCGATCGTCAAGAAGCACGGCCAACCGCCGGCCGAAGAAATCGGTCGCGAGATGTGGGACCGCGCCTCCCTGTTCCGTTTCGGATGGCGGGCGATCTATGACAAGACGCCGTTGCCGCAAAAAGACTTGGTCCGTGAAGAATGGCAGCGGTTTGTGGAAGAGGAAGCGGTTCCGGTGTTGGAAAAACACATGGACGATGTCGTCGTCGCGATCCAACGCAGCGTCCGCGACATTTCGGCCAGCCCGGCGATCCGCAAGGAACTGGCCGGCGTGGCCGAGGAGATCGCGGAAGATCCCCAGAGCCGCCAATTGGTCCAAACCATCTTGAAAGAAACCTTTGTCGATAACGAACGCCTGCACAAAGTCTGGCGTGAGGTTTGGAGCAGCCCCGAAGCAGAAGCGGCCTTTGAAATCGCCGGCCAGCGTTTGGAACCGGTGATCCGCCAGATCGGTGACGAGATTTTTGGTTCCGAACAAGACGGCATCAATCCCGATTTCGCCCGCGTGCTCCGCAGCCAGATCCTGCGCAAGGACCGCCGCTGGATCGTCGCCTGGCACACCGGCGCCGGCAACGGCACCATCGAAGTCGCCCGGACCCCGATGCCCTACCCGATCGTTTATCTGGCGGCGGAACGGTAGCGCTGTGGCGACTTGTAAGCTGAGGGGCCACGGAGCAATGAAGTCGCCACTGAGCCCACCGACAGCCCGCTTGCCATCGGTGGGCATTCATTTCGACGGCTAGCCCGGTAAGATTGAGCCTATGCCCCCTGAACCCGAATCGACCGCCGACGCTGCACTGGAAGACATGCCGGTCAGTCCGCTGTGCCTGAAGGACTTGTGTGTCGTCGCAGGTGACCGTTGTTTGCTGGATCAGGTCGATGCGAGATTCCCCGAAGCCAAGATCACGGTCGTCGTCGGCGGCAGCGGCGCGGGGAAAAGCGTCTTGTTGCGGATCTTGGCGGGACTGTTGCCCCAACAGGGTGAATCGATCCGCTGGTCCGGGACGATCGGACGCAGCGAGACCGAATCCGAACGTCCCCGAGTCGGGATCGTGTTTCAACAGTTCGCGCTCTTCGATGAGTTGTCCGCCACCGCGAACGTCCAATTCGCGATCGACCATCGCCCCAACCGCGGCGCCGGCAATCCGAAAAGCGAACCGGTCTCGTGGAACGCCCGACAGTGGCTGGAACACTTGGGGGTCCCGCTGAAGACCTCGGTGGCCGACCTGAGCGGCGGCCAGAAACAGCGTCTGGCAATCGCCCGCACACTTGCCGCGTCACCCGATGTCCTGCTGTA
>NZ_JBFHKV010001262.1:0-2230 GCF_041595215.1 Stieleria sp.
ATCGAGTCCAACGAAAGGAAATCGAACGGATCGCAGATCGCTTCATCGAGGCAGATTTCAATCTGAAAGTCGCGTTCAAGGAATGGATCCATTCCGATTTCTATCGAGCCGACGGTCTGGCAACCGAGGGTGACGCCCCGCGACGTCGGGCCGAACTGGACGACGTTGGACTGGTCCGTTTGCTGACTCCCGAACAGTTGGAGCGAAAGTTGAGGGCGATCTTCGGCAAAAAATGGGGACGTTTAACCGATCGTGAAGCGCAGTTGAACATTCTGTACGGCGGAATTGATTCTCAAGAGGTGACCGAGCGGATCACCGATCCCAGCGGCGCGATGGGAGCGATCCAACGCATTCTGGCCAACGACTTGGCCTGTCGACACGTCGCCGCCGACTTCTCGCTGCCTGCCGAAGAGCGACGTTTGTTTCCCGGCATCGAAATCGATGTGGTCCCGGGAGGAAGCGACGACGGGGACCGGCGGATTCACCAAGCGATCGTCCATCTTCACGCGTTGATCCTGGGCCGGAACGACGCCCCGGACGATCTCGAGGTGCAACGCACGTTCGATCTGTTCGCGGGAATCGTCAGCGATGCAAAGTCGCGTCCGGAAATCGATCCGACCGAAAGTTATTTTTGCCAGTCTCAGCGAGAGGTTACGCCCCGCGATCCGGATCCACACTACACCATTCGTGCTTGGCGAGCCGTAGTCACCTACCTGCTTCGACAACACGAGTTTCTCTATGAATAAGGTGTCTTGATGCGCCGTCGTAACTTTCTACAACTTTGTGCCGCCGCCGGACTGGGTTTCTCAACGCCGGTTGCCGCTTCGGCGACCGCAAGTGCCGATGAAGCCGATCGCGAGCTTCCCTCATACGACGGTCCCTACTACATCGTGTTCAATGCGTCGGGCGGTTGGGACACGACGTACCTGATGGACCCCAAAGGCATCAACGAAATCAATCGTCTGTACAAACACGGCGACATCCTGACCGAGGGAAACCATCGCTTCGCGCCCAACGCGAAGCAGATTGAAGCGGGCATCAGCAACGAGACGTTTTTCGCGAAATACGGCAAGGAACTGCTGGTGATCAACGGCCTGGACTATTCGGTCAACAACCATTCACCCTGCTCGCGCTACATGGCGACGGGCAAACTGGACAGTCTAGCCTACCCGACATTTGCAGCCCTCGTTGCGGCGTGCAACGGCCCCGATGTTCCACTGGCGTTCCTGACGTTCGGAAACTATTCGGCGACGGGAAACTTGGTGCCCCTGTCGCGCGTGCCGTACCTGAATTCGCTCAATCGACTGGCCAACGCCGACGGTGTCGACGGAAGTACCCGGCATTCCTATCACGACGACTTCGTCAGCGACCGCATCGAGCGAGCGCTGGAAGCACAAATGCAGGCCAGGATTGAATCCAATCGTCTGCCGCGTGTGGAACGATCCCAAAGCATGCTGTATGCAGCGCAGTTGAACTCAAAAGCACTCCAACGTGTAACGCCATTCATTCCAAAATCGTCACCGAAAGAAAGGCTGTCGCGACAGGTGGATATCGCTTTGGCATCTTTCCGAGCCGGCATTTGCGTGTCGGCCAATCTGTCCATCGGCCAGTTCGACAGTCATGCCAACAACGATACCGACCAAATGAAACTGATCCCCGAATTGCTCGCGGGCGTCGACTACCTGATCACCAAGGCGGAACAATGGAAGATCCGCGAAAAACTGGTAGTGGTCATGCAGAGCGAAATGGGACGGACGCCAACGTACAACAAGGGCAACGGAAAAGACCACTGGTCGATCGGTTCGATGATGTTCATGGGGGCAGGGATTCAGGGAAACCGCGTGATTGGTGCGACGGACGAAGAACAATTCCTGGTCCCCATCAACCCTGAGACGCTTGCCACGGACAAACAGGCGGGAATCCGAGTCCGCCCGGAACACATTCATTCCGCCCTCCGCGATTTCGCCGGAATCTCGACGCACCGTTCCTGCGACAACTTTCCGCTGAAAGTGTCCGAGGACGAGCGTTTGAAGAATCTGTTCGGATAGATCCGGTGTAAGTTTGGCATCGATACCCCCGTGGCTCGCCTGCACTTGTTCACACGCCCGACTTCTGTATCGAATGGATCATCATGAGACGTCACCGAATCAAGCTCATCGTCGCTTTCACAGCAGTCGCAGTCACTTCATTCTCCCTCCGTGCCGTTTCGGCTGCCGGGCCGTTGAAGGTG
>NZ_JBFHKV010001263.1:0-2228 GCF_041595215.1 Stieleria sp.
CAGACGGCAACTCCGAAGGCGACGGCAAATCGTCCGGAAATCCGATCCGCGCCGCCTATGTCGCCGACATCGATTTGATGTTGCCGGTGTTCCTGCAGATTCGTGCCGATCCGAATCAAGCGACCGATCTGCGATTCCAATTCCAAAACGTCACCTTCCTGCTTAACACGATCGATTGGTTGACCGGCGAGACGGACTTTATTGACGTTCGCAAACACGAGCCGATCTTTGCCAGTCTGAAGATGATCGATGAGGTCAAGGAAACCGCCAGCATGGACGTCCGCGCCAAGCGAAAGGAGTTTCAGCGGCAATCCGAAGAAGCGATTCGTGAGGCCGAGGAAGCCCGCGACGAGCAGCTCAAAGAGTTGCGTGAGGAAGTCGCCGAGCTGCAAAAGAAAAGCAAGGACGGCAGCATCCCCAGGCCGCTGATCGATGCCAAGTCGATCGAGTTTCAGACGAAGTCCGAACGGTTGCAACGGGCGCTGGCGGTCAAGCGAGAGAAGTTTGAACGCGAAGCCGAGCGGAACATCGCCAAGATTCAACGCGAGTCCGATCAACAGGTCACGGCGATCCAAAACAAAGTCAAAGCCTATGCGGTTGCGTTGCCCTGCATCCCGCCGCTGATCGTCGGCGTCGTCGTGTTCGCCTCGCGCCGTTTGCGAGAACGCGAAAACATCAGCAAGTCGCGGCTGAAATGATTTGATCCCAGCGTCGCGGTCTTTTTCGGCCGCACGCACTCACCTTTCCACAAAAAACGTCAACAAGTTCGTTACGAGAGATTTGACGGTGAACGAAACACAAAAGACCGGAATTTTCTGGGGCGTCGCTGTCGTGGTGGCACTGATCGCTGCGATCGTCTCCTGGCCCTCGTCCAATAACGACGACGGGGGGAACATCGGCAACGTGATCGGCACTCCGTTGTTTTCCGAGTTCAAAGATCCGCTGACCGCGGCCAGCTTGAAGATCGTCACCTTCAATGAAGCGCAAGGCGAACTCAAGAATTTTGAAGTCCGCAAGGACGCTGAGTCGGGACTGTGGACGATCCCGTCCAAGGGCGGCTACCCGGCCGACGCGATCGAGCAGATGCGCGACGCAGCCAATGCCCTGGTCGGTCTGGACGTCTTGGACGTGCCGACCGACAACCCCGAAGATCACGCCGGGATGGGTGTGGTGGAACCGAAGCTGGAAGATCTGGAGCCGGGTGACGAAGGCGTCGGACGACTGGTCACGTTCAAGGACAGTTCGCAAAAGGTGCTGGCCTCGCTGATCGTCGGCAACGAAGTCAAAGGCCAGGCAGGTCAGGTCTATGTTCGGAAACCGGGACAAGATCCGGTCTATGTGGTCAAGCTGGACGACACGCCGCTGTCGACCGAATTTCAAGAGTGGATCGAAGAAGACCTGCTGCAGCTGAGCAGCATCGATATCGAGAACGTCGAACTGAAGGACTACAACGCTTCGTTGGGTCTGCAAGGCGTTTCGTTGACGAAGAACTACGACGTCGAGTTGGCCAAGGACGGCACGACATGGTCGCTGACGGCGCTGAAGGAATATGACAAGACCAATCCGTTGGCCGAGCCGACCCTGGTTTCGGTTGATCCGGACAAAGAGCTGAACTCGCAAAAGTTGAATGACCTGACCAACGCACTGGACGATTTAAAGTTCGTCGACGTCAATCGAAAACCCGAAGGCATCAGCGCCAACTTGAAGGCCGACAAGGACTTTGCCGCCGATCAGGAAGCCGCCACGCAGCTCGCCGGGCGCGGTTTCATCCCGGTGCCGCTGGGCCCCAATCGTGAAATCGAAATCCTGTCCGCCAACGGCGAACTGACCGCGACGACTAAAGAAGGCGTCAAGTACATCTTGCGGTTCGGCAACATCAGCGGGATCGCCGACGATGACAAGGGCGGTGACAAAGGCGACGCCTCATCGGCCGACGAGGGCGATGTTACCGGCGGCGTCAATCGTTACTTGATGGTCAGCACGGTCGTCGATGAGTCGATGTTCCCCGTGCCAGAACTGAAACCGATCCCCCAAACGCTTGAAGAATTGGACGCGCTCGACAACCCCGCGCCGCCGGCGGACGAATCGTTGCCGACGGAACTGAACCCGGCCGAAGAGCCCGCCCCGGCGACGCCGGAAATGAAAGAAGGCGAGTCGGAAGCCGAGGCGGACCCATCGGCGACCGAAGACGCGGCCACCCCCAAGAAAGAAGCTGAAACGGAAAAGGC
>NZ_JBFHKV010001264.1:0-2220 GCF_041595215.1 Stieleria sp.
CTGGTTCGGCGGCGGTAACCTAGCGGTCGGTCCCGATGGGGATCTCTACCTGGTCGGACGCTACCGCAATCACGGCGATTCACGAACCGGGTTGGCTGCGGGCAGCCGCGGGCTGGAATTGGCGATCTTTCGATCAAGCGATCAAGGCCAATCATTTGAGAAAGTTGTCAGTCTGAGCAAACAGGATCTGTCGCGCGACGAAACACCGGTGCTGTCAATCGAAGGCAGTGCGATCCGCTTTGGTGACGGTACGGTCGAGCTGTATGTTTCAACCGAAAAAGACCGAGTCGGTTATCCACCGGAATTTCAACGGTTTCTGAAACCCGGCACCGGCGTTTGGTCGATCGATCGAATCCAGGCCGACAGCATCGAAGGCTTGAAGGACGCGGAGATCGTTCCGTGGCTGGTGTCGAAGGAACCGGAGACGATTCACGTCAAAGACCCCTTTCTATACGAGTCACCGACGGGCCCGTTGCTGCTGTTTTGCTCGCACCCGTTCAGCTGGACCTGTTCCAACACGGGGTTCGTGCCAGCGGAAGATCGCGAGACAACCGGCACAGATGCCACGACGCGCTGCGGATCGGCGACGTTTGATTTTTTCCCTCGCGGCAATGTCTGGGATGTCGCGATGTCACGCGGTACGGCGGTCATCGATGTGCCTGCAGTCGGTGCGTTTCGCGGGCAGAACGTGCAATTGATGTTTTACGACGGCGGTGAATGCGTGCGTGATCACACGCAACACGCCGAGTCGGTTGATCGGCCGCGCGGCCATTCGTGCGAGGAACTCGGTGGTGCCGCGTACATGGTCGACCGGCGGTGGCAGCAGCCGCAGCGATTGTCGCGGTATGAGCCCTTGTTCGTCAGCCCGTTCGGCACGGGGTGCAGTCGCTACGTGGACGTCTTGGCTCGCCCCGACGGGATGTACGCCAGCTGGCAGCAATCACAACCAGACGGCTCCCAACCGCTGGTATTGCACTTCGTGCCCCGCAGCGAAATCGAGTCCGTGTTGGCGTAAGCGGCCAGGCCGAATGCAATGCCCGAGGCCTTCCACCGGGCTAACGATCGAGAATGATACCCACGGCGTCCCAGCGAGAGCATGAAGCTGGTCAAACCTTGCCGATCGTGACGATTGGCTTCAACGGGACAAATTCCTGACGGGCATCCGTCGATAAATCCACGACGCTTCCATCCGCTCGCCCTCTCAACAGTCACGGGATCGTCCATGCCATTCCTTCGCGGTAGCCTCGCGTTTCAAAGATTCAGTGTCACCGGTTTCGAAGCGGAACGCTTCGGCGACGAGCACATCGAGATCCTCTCCAAGCACGCTGCCGGCAAGTTCCAAACCGCCTCGGAAGAAAACGTCTCGGTCGGTTTTTTGGGCGGCGAGCACTTGTTCGACCAGGACTTTGATCACAGCAAGAACTTGATCAACGAAGCCATCCACTTCTCCGCCCGATTTGACACCAACCAGATCCCCTCTGCCTACCGAGCCGCCTGGCTGCAAATGGAACTGGCGGGCATCGCCAAGGACAGCGAAACGGGCGTGATCACCAAAGCCCAACGCAAAGAGGCCAAGGAGGCGGTGGAACAACGCTGTGAAACTGAAGCGGCGACCGGCAAGTATCGCAAGATGCAATCCTTTCCGATGCTTTGGGATTACGCCAACGAACTACTGTACTTTGGCGGTTCGGTGGGCACGGCCGGCCGACACTGTTTGGATCTGGTCGAGCGGGCCTTCGGCGTGGAACTTCGGCACTGGAGCGCGGGATCGCTGGCCGAACAGTGGGGAATCGACAACGAGCTGTACGGCGAAGTCGACGATCTGCAGCCGGTCAGTTTCGTCAGCGGACAAACGATGGGCAGCCACAAATGGTCCAACGAGCATTCACAGTCGCCGGATTTCCTGGGCAATGAGTTCTTGATGTGGCTGTGGTGGACACTGGAAAACCAATCCGACACGATCACGCTTTCCGACGATTCGAAAGTCACCGTGATGCTGGCCAAGACGCTCAGTCTGGAATGCCCGCTCGGTGAATCGGGCAAGGAGAGCATCTCGGCGGAGAGTCCGGTCAAGCTGCCCGAGGCCATGCAAGCGATCCGCAGCGGCAAGTTGCCTCGTAAAGCCGGCATGACGATTATTCGCGACGATCGGCAATTTGACCTCACGCTCCAAGCAGAGTCGTTCGGAATCAGCGGCGCGAAGATTCATCTCGAAGAGGA
>NZ_JBFHKV010001265.1:0-2219 GCF_041595215.1 Stieleria sp.
CGAGCCATGTGTATGGCGAGAGCGAAACGCAGTGGTTCGGCGGCCCGATCAAGATCGCCGGCGCCGCCGGAGACCAGCAGTCCGCGCTGTTCGGTCAGAACTGCACGCGACATGGGATGGCTAAAAACACCTACGGAACCGGCTGTTTTATGCTGATGAATATCGGCGACCAACCGCTGGTGTCCAAGCACCGGCTGTTGACGACGGTTGCCGCCAGTACGTCTGCGAAACGCGAGTATGCGCTCGAAGGCAGCGTGTTTGTCGCCGGCGCTGCGGTCCAGTGGCTGCGTGACGGATTGGGGATCATTCAGTCGTCTTCAGAGATCGAACCCCTGGCCCGCAGCGTGTCCGATAGCGACGGCGTCTATGTCGTTCCGGCGTTGGCGGGACTGGGGGCGCCGCATTGGGATTCCTACGCGCGTGGAACCATTGTGGGGTTGACGCGTGGGACCAATCGCGGACACATCGCGCGGGCGACGCTGGAAGGGATCGCGTATCAAGTCGCCGACGTGTTGGACGCGATGCAGCAGGACGCCGGAATCTCGATCGAGGAGCTGCGTGTCGACGGCGGCGCTTCGGCGAACGATCTGTTGATGCAATTCCAGGCCGACATCATGAAGACTCCCGTCGTCCGTCCGCAGATGACGGAGACGACATCGATGGGGGCGGCCTATCTGGCCGGACTGGCGGTCGGTTTTTGGCAGGATCTGGACCAGATCGCTTCGATCTGGAAAACCGAACGTGTGTTTGAACCGGCGATGTCGGACGCGGACGTGGCGCTGCGACGAGAGCGTTGGGCCGAGGCGCTTGAACGTTCCAAATCATGGCAACCGGAGCAGCACCATGACGCGACTTGATCGGCCCGAATCGCTCGCCAAAATCCGTGACCGTCAAACACCGTGGGACATCGCGGTGATCGGCGGTGGTGCGACCGGTGTCGCCGTCGCGCTCGACGCCGCCAGCCGTGGTTTGGACGTCGTGTTGCTGGAGCGATTCGATTTCGGAAGCGGGACGTCCAGCCGTAGCACCAAACTGGTGCACGGCGGCGTGCGGTATCTGAAACAAGGCAACGTGACGCTTGTTCGTGACGCACTTCGTGAACGATCTTTGTTGCTCGAAAATGCGCCCCATCTGGTTCACGATCAAACGTTTTTGATTCCCTGCCGCAACCTTTGGCAATGGATGTTTTATGGCGTCGGTCTGAAAGTCTATGACCTGCTCGCCACACGCAACCGCTTCGGACGTTCCCAACGCATCTCCGCGCGGCGGGCGCTCGAATTGTCGCCGGCGTTGCGGAAAGAGTGTTTGCGTGGCGCGGTGCTTTATCATGACGGCCAATTTGATGACGCGAGATTATTGATCGACATGGCCCGTGCGGCCGCGCAGCACGGAGCCACCTTGGTCAATCACATGGCCTGCACCGGATTTATCAAAGACGACCAAGGCCTAGTCGGCGGCGTGGTTGCGACCGACGAGGAATCGGGGCAACGGTTCGAGATCGCAGCCAAGTCGGTCGTCAACGCGGCCGGCCCGTTTTGCGACGCGGTTCGATTGCTCGACGATGCGGAGTGCCAGCCGATGGTTGCCGCCAGCCAAGGGATCCATCTGGTTTTGCCCAAGGAACTCTATCCCGGCGAAACCGCCATGATCGTTCCCAAAACCTCCGACGGACGCGTGATCTTTTTTGTCCCCTGGCACGATCACATTCTTGTCGGAACCACCGACACCGCGATCCCCGACGCCGTTGCCGAACCGTCGCCTCAACCGCAAGAGATTCAGTTCTTGTTGGAGACCGCGGCGGAGTACTTGTCGCGACCTCCGACGATCCACGATGTGCTGAGCATTTTCACGGGCATCCGACCGCTGGTCAAAGGCGACAAGTCCTCGCGAACGGCATCGCTTTCGCGAGATCACGTGATCCGACTCTCGACGTCGAAACTGATCACGATCACCGGAGGGAAGTGGACCACGGTGCGAAAGATGGCCGAGGACTGTGTCGACAAGGCGATTGAAACAGGCGATCTGTCCGCCACGCCGTGCGTGACCGAATCGCTGCGGATGGAGGGGGCCGATCAATCTTCGATCGACCAGTTGGAACAGGACGATCCCGCGTTGGCCCAGCCGGTTCATCCGTCGCTCGACATGCGTCGTTCCCAAGTGGTTTGGGCGGTCCGCAACGAAATGGCACGAACGGTCGAAGATGTCTTGGCTCGCCGCAC
>NZ_JBFHKV010001266.1:0-2215 GCF_041595215.1 Stieleria sp.
TGAGGAGAAGCCCGGACGCTAGCGCGAACCGGCTGATTTCAACCGCTGACCAGCCGTTTGGCGAGGGGCCTACGGCCCTAACCTGACGAAACGGAGAAGCCCGGACGCTGGCGCGAACCGGCTGATTTCAAACGATGATCAGCCGTTTGGCGTGAGCCTATGGGCCTAACCTGAAGAAACGGAGCCCGGACGCTGGCGCGAACCGGCTGACATCAATTGACGATCAGCGGTTTGCCGCAGGCCAACGGGCCAACACCCGACGGCTAGATTCGGCCGATGATCACGACCGAGTTGATGCCGAGCATGCCGAACGAATTGTTCAGGATGTAATCGACCTTACGAGCTTCCTGGACTTCGTTAAGCACCAGCCCCGGCAGCCGACAGTCTTCGTCGAGCGTATCGACATTGATCGTCGGGTGGACCGCAGAATCACGGAACGAGGCCAGATTGCCGGCCAACTCCAACGCCCCGGCGGCGCCCATCGCATGACCGATGTAGCTCTTGGTGTTGTTGATCCGGACGTTCTCACAGTCACCGAAGACCGATCGCAGTGCGGAGCATTCCTGAGCGTCGCCGCTGGAGGTCCCGGTCGCGTGGGTGCTGACGATGTCGATCTGATCGGGCTGCAATCCGGCACGGTCGAGCGCCATCTGGACGCACTGGGCCTGTCGTTCCGGGTTGGGCAAGACGAAATCGGTCGCGTCGGTGTTCATCGCATAGCCGACCAATTCGCCGTAAATCTCCGCGCCACGTTTTTTCGCGTCGCTGAGCCGTTCGAGCGTGTACAAACAGCCGCCCTCGGCCACCACGATGCCGCTGCGGTCGACATCAAACGGCCGCGAGGCTTTGGCGGGGTCTTCGTGGCTGGCCAACGCGTTCTGGCTGTTGAAACTGGCGAAAATCCCGAACGTGTGAATGCTCTCGCTGGTGCCGCCGGCGATCGCCAAATCACATTCGCCCAACCGCAACATCTGGGCACCTTGAATGATCCCCGCGTTTCCAGCCGCACAGGCCGCCCCGATCGTGTAGTGCGGACCGGTGACCTTTAAGTTCAACGCAATCTCGCCGGCCGGGTTGTTGGCAACCGTTCGCGGATTGTGATGGTGCGACCAACAACTGGTGTCGTAGTCGAATCCCTTGATCACATAGATCTCGTTCTCGGTTTCCACGTTCCCGTGCTCGGTCACGCCGACGTAGATGCCGACCCGCGACTTGTCGGTGTTTTCCCAGTCGATTCCGGCATGCTTGATCGCTTCGTTGGCGGCATAGACGCCGACGCTGCCGGCGCGTGTCCCGCGACGGAGATCTTTCTTGGTTTGGTAGCGGGTCGTTTCGAAATCACAGATCCCCGCCAGCGTCTTGCCGAAGTAGCGGATTTCGTAAGGCTTGACGCCGCTGCGTTTTTCCAACAGCGCTTCGCGAAACGCATCCCAATCATTTCCGTTGGGAGCGGTCAAGCCGATTCCGGTGATGACGATTCGCTGTTCGTCGGGTAATTCGGAGGCGAGATTGGGAGCGATCACGTGCTTGCTGGGGTGGGGTCGGTCTGGTCGGTCGGGTTTCGCGTGCGTACAAATCCTTGCCTGCTGGAACCGAGCGTACCAGTTAAGAAATAACCGATCAATGGTCGCCGACGACGCGATGGCTGGCTGGATATACTGAACCGGGGGGACAGTCACCGCGCAACATCCCTACTTGCTTTCGCGTCGCGGTCGTGTCGCCAGACGGCGGCCACCGCACGTCTGCTGCCGTCGCTCGTTCGAACGCCTTCCCCCTGACACTTTTTGAGTCCGAATCGATTTGACTACGCTGTCTCCTTCCCCCACCGCAATCGATGCGACGCGTCAGAAATGCAGACAAACGCTTGACCGAGTTCGTCGCGAATTGCTGCAGGCCCAAAACGATGCCGGGCACTGGACCGGCCAACTGGCCGCCAGCGCCCTGAGCACCGCGACGGCCGTCAGCGCGATGGCGGCCGTCCTACAGCACGGCAATTCCCAGCACGGTGATTCATCGCTGCCACAACAGCAAGAGTCGCTGCGATCGCTGATCGGGCAGGGGATGGAGTACCTGAGCGGCCAACAAAACGACGATGGCGGATTCGGCGACACCGACCGCAGCCACTCGAACATCGCGACCAGCTACTTGGTGCTGGCGGCGTCGACACTGGCGGAAAAAGTCGGCCAGCAACCGCTGCCGTCGACCGCGATCGACA
>NZ_JBFHKV010001267.1:0-2213 GCF_041595215.1 Stieleria sp.
GATTTCCGGCCGGATCGGTGATGTCGGGGCCGATGAACAGTTGATAATTTCCGTCTTCGGTCGTCCGCTGGACGTTGACACGATACGTCGTCGCATCGACTTGCTCGATCGATGTCACGGTGACCACGCCGCCCGGCCCGATCACGCGGGCATCGGTGGTGGCAAAACTGTTGGGATCGATCGGGATGTTGAAGGTAACGGTGAAGTTTTCGAACGCGCCGTTGATGGACGTTGTCGGCGATTGGCTGACGACGCGCAGCGGATCTCGCGCGACCGTGATCCGGCTGATGTAGCGATCCTCGACCGGCTCGCCGCCGATGCCGTCGTTGTCTTGATCCTGCAAATTGCCCTGCAGATCGGTCGCCTTGGGATCGACCACCAACTGATATTCGCCATCAGACGGTTGCGGCGAAAAACTGATTCGGAATGTCGTGTTCGATGGGTCGATCGGCTGGACGGACAGAATTTGAATGTCGCTGGTCGGGGCAACCGGATTGGTTTTGACGGACAATCCGCCGGATGATCCCACCAACGCGAAGGTGCCGGCATTGAACGTTGAAATTTCGCCTTCGGCCGCGGCCAGTTCGAACCCCAATCCACCGGTCTGATTGAACATGATTAGTCGAAGCGGGTAATCGCCCGCGGCGGGGAAATCGAAGACGTGCAGGTCCGTTGAGAGTCCTCGGAGCCCCGGGAATTCGCCGATCCGGCCACCAATGTCCAACCTGTAGCCGTCGTCACTGCCGACCGAAAACGTCCACTTGCCCGCGGTCGGTATGGTGATCGTTGCATTGGCGTCCAACACGATGTAGTTGGTGTCGGTTCCCGATAGGGGCACCGATTGATCAGCGGCGTAGTTACCGACCGTCGAACCGTAATTGATCACAGACTCGTTGACGAATTGCTTGAATGCATGACGAGAGGAATCGTCGACGACCGTCAACGCTCCGCTGAGACCATTGAACGTATTGCTGGATTCGATCACCGCCACGCTGAAACCATCGATGATCGCGGCGGGGTCATGAGCATCCAAGGCAGCCAATGTCTCCGGATCGAACAATTGGATGTCATCGACCGAAAGCGAGTCCGGATCGATCGGCTCGTTGAAGGTGACGTCGATTGAGGAGAGAACCGTTCCGGTCGATCCCGAGGGAGACTGCCCCACGATCCGCGGGCCGAACGTGTCGATCAAGATGGACGTCTGGAAGACATCGTCAACCGGCTCGCCCGACACGCCGTCGGCGTCTTGGTCCATCAGTGTTCCGGCGGACCCCGCCACATCGGGCCCAATCGACGCGACGTAAGTTCCTGCGTTACTAAGGCGGCCCGAGAGCGTGACGACCGCCGAATACCGAGTCACGCTTTCGACCTGGACGGCGGAGACCGTCGACGGTCCCGAGATGCCGATGTAATCGGGTCCAAAGCTGGCCATGTCGATCGGCCGATCGAACGTCACCAGGAATCGATCTTGGGGATTGAACGGATCGAGTGTTCCCGAGTCGCGCAAGGAAACGATCTCGCCATCGCTGACACTTCGCTCGACAATCGAGACCTCGTCGATCCGTCCATCGAAGAATCCGGCGTTATCAAACGTTGTGCTTCCAAGACGCGCACCGGAGGTCGATGGCACATACTCTGGGGCCGCAACGCTATTTCGTAAGACGCCGTCGATATAAACGTGCACAATTCCATCCCGGAGCGTTGCGGCAACGTGCGTCCACACACCAATCGATGCCGCGATGCCGCTATCGACCCGTTGACCGAATTCGAACACCGCCACGTAATTGCCGTCATAAATCGAAATCGACCAGTCGCGGCGGGACGACTGGCTGCCAGCCAGTCCCACCCACCCGGTCGCGGGAACGGAGTTCGGATTGACCCAGGCAGCGATCGTCCAGTCGTCCGCCGGAGCCCAGTTGCCGAGATTGAAATAGTCGCCGGCGCCGTCGAGCAAGAATGCGGAGCCGCCCGTTCGTCCCTCGCCGTAGGTTGCGTCGCCCACGGGGGTTCCGTTGCGAGTGCCACTCACATCCAGCGCGCTGTTATTGGCTTCGTAGCGATGATGAATCGGTTCGGTCGTCGGCGCCAGTTTCTTCAGCGCAACTCCCCGTGGTCCGATGGCTCGATTGGTCGGCGAAGTCAGGAAATTGCTGTAGTCAATGTAGTCCGTCACCGGCTGACCGGCCGGGTTATCGTTAACCATCCCGTCGAGC
>NZ_JBFHKV010001268.1:0-2211 GCF_041595215.1 Stieleria sp.
CAGCCGGATCTGGTCGTCAGCGAAATCAATGCACCAGCGGTTGCCACCGGAGGCGACTCCGTCACGATCAGCTGGACCGTCGACAACCGTGGACTGGCAGATGCCGACACGGGAGCTTGGCTTGATCGCGTCTACCTGAGCGACCATCCCGATCCCAAGGCCGAAGGCGCCCGGACGTTGCTGTTGGGCGAAAAGCGTCGCGGGTTGCCGCTCGCCAGGGGAGCCTCTTACACCGCGTCGATCGATGTCGACCTCGCGCCAGCCGCCAGCGGACAATACATCGTTGTCATCACCGACGACGATTTGCCGCCTCAGCCATCGATCGACCTTTCAGGTTTCTTCCCCGACGCGTCGACTCCGACCGAGTCGTACGTGCCCGTCCAGGAAGTTGACGAAACGAACAATGTCACTGCGGTGGCGACAACCATCCATGCCGCAGCGGCAAACTTGAAAGTCGTCGAGTTTGACTTGCCAACCGACGCCAAATCTGGCGAAGAAGTGACGTTTCGCTACACCGTCGAAAACATCGGCGAGCATCCGGTCTGGAGCGGCACGACGTACTGGAAAGATTTTTTGTGGCTTACGCCCGACACCACGTTCATCCGCGAACGGGCGTCGTACTTGGGGGCTTCGATTCACGCGCCCGCCGAAACGATTGATCCGGGCGACCGATACACCGTCAGCTTCACCACGACCCTGCCCGAAGGCACCGGCGGTGATTATTCGCTGTGGGTTCATTTGAATGCCAATAACGACCGATCGCCGCTGCTGTTTCCCTATCAATCGCGGTTGCTGTTGACCGATTGGTTTTCGGCCATCGAAGGCGACAACGACGTTTGGAGATCACATTTCGGGCACTGGGCCTATGAAGATCCCGGCGACAACCTCGCCCGCGCCGACTTACCGATCCGGTACGAAGAAGCCGATCTGACGATCACGGATCTTCAAGTCCCCGCATCCACCACCTCCGGCGCAACCGTCGAACTGGTCTACACGGTCCAGAACACGGGTTCCCGAAAAACACGCGTCGATTCCTGGTCGGACCGTGTGTTTCTTTCTCGTGACGCGTCGCTGGACAATTTCGATACGGAACTTGCATCGACGTCGCACCTCGGTTCGCTGGAGCCGGGTGAGTCCTACACCGGACGTCTGTCGTTCCAGATCCCCGCAGGCATCGAGGGAGAGTTTAATCTGCTGCTGTTCACCGATTCGGCCGCTAAGCAAGACCGTTCGGGACGGCCGAGCGACATCGGGTTCCGAAGGGTCGGGATCGAGTTTGAACTTCCCGGCGTGCTCGCGCCGTGGGATCTGGCGTCGGCAGCCGCCCGCGAATCGGCACGCGGTGAAGTCTCGGAGTATCAACGCGAAGGCAACAACATCGCCGTGCGAGCATTATTGATCCGCCTGTCCGATCTGCCGGACTTGCAGGTCTCGACGATCAGCGGTCCAGTGCGAGCGGATCGCGGACAAGAAATCGACGTCAGCTACACCGTCACCAACCACGGCGGCGACACGGTTGGTGGGCAAAGCGACTGGACGGACCTGCTGTACCTTTCACGCGACACCTTCTTGGATCTGGCCAGCGACATCTACTTGGGATCGTCAGAACACAACGGTGGCTTGGCGGCCGGCGCGTCCTACCAAAACAACACCTCCGTTTCGTTGCCGGCCGGACTGACCGGTCCCTACTACTTGTTCGTGATCAGCGACCCAGATCGATTTGATGCGACCGGTGATGTGTTCGAAGGCCCAAACGAGCGCAACAATGCCGCCTCCCCCGCAACACCGATGGTCATCGAGTTGCCCGATCCGGTGGACTTGCAAGTCACCGAGATCGTGGTCCCGCACGATGTCACCGCCGGCACACCGACGCAAATCCAGTGGACGGTGACCAACACCAGCGACGTGACGGTTTCAGGGCGTTGGTCCGACAGTCTGTTTTTCAGCAGCGACGCGACGTGGGACATTCATGACGCGGCGGCCGGACGTGCCGAATTTCGCGGGACGCTGGCACCCGGTGAAAGCTACACCTCGACCCTGGAAGTCGTCACGCCGCCGCTGACGCCGAGCAGCTATCGAGCCATCGTCCGCGCCGACATCTTTGATCAAGTCTACGAGGACGTCGGCGAAAGCAACAACCAGACCGCGTCGGCGTCGACGATGCAACTGACCGTGCCTTCGTTGACGTTGGACGTTCCGCTGGAAACCACG
>NZ_JBFHKV010001269.1:0-2202 GCF_041595215.1 Stieleria sp.
CCAACACCTTGACTTTCCACTCAATCTGTAACAATCCTTCCAGTTTCCCACCCCACCCCCAACGCGAGTTCCCCATGCGACTGATCCTCTCTGCCGTCCTCTGCCTCGGAGCCCTGACCGCCATGTCCCAAGCTGACGAAGCCGCCAGCGGCGAACACAAACACGACCACGAATGCGCCCTCGATTTCAAGATGAAGGACATCGACGGCAAGCAAGTCGACCTGGAAGACTACGAAGGAAACGTCGTCCTGATCGTCAACACCGCCAGCCAGTGTGGCTTGACGCCTCAATATGCGGGCCTGGAAGAGCTGTACGGCAAGTACAAAGAAAAAGGCTTCGTCGTCCTCGGGTTCCCGTGCAACCAATTCGGCAGCCAAGAGCCCGGCACCGAGGCAGAAATCAAGCAGTTCTGCAACTCACGCTACAACGTGTCCTTCCCCATGTTCAGCAAGATCAATGTCAACGGCGACGACGCCACACCGCTGTACAAGTACCTGACCAGCAAGGACGTCAAACCGGCCGGGAAAGGAAACGTCAGCTGGAACTTTGAAAAATTCCTGATCGATCGCGAAGGCAACTTGATCCACCGCTTCGCCCCACGCACCAAGCCCAGCGACGCTGAGTTGGTCAAAGCGATCGAAGCCCAACTGTAAACACGGACGCGCGCCGCCGACCGTGGCGACCCTCTTGCGCACGGTTGCCACGGTCGTTATCGTTTTGGACAGAGGTCTCGCCCCCAAGTGTGGGATGAAATCAACGCGAGACGAATCACTGAACAAACCACCCTCTACTCGGAGAAAGCTCGCAATGGCTTACTCACTACCCGAACTCCCCTACGCTCTGGATGCCCTGGAACCCCACATCGACGCCAAGACGATGGAGATCCACCACGGCAAGCACCACAACGCCTACGTGACCAAGGTCAACGCGGCGATCGAAGGGACGGACCTGGAGTCCAAGTCGATCGAAGACCTGATCTCGGATCTGGCCAGCGTGCCCGCCGACAAACGCGGCGCGGTGCGTAACAACGGCGGCGGACACGCCAACCACTCGCTGTTCTGGACCGTCATGGGCCCCGGCAAAGGCGGCAGCCCCAGCGGCGACCTGGCCGCGGCGATCGATTCCACCTTCGGCAGCCTGGATGCGATGAAGGAACAGTTCAACAACGCCGCAGCCACCCGCTTCGGCAGCGGTTGGGCCTGGTTGTACGTCGAAGGCGGAACACTCAAGGTCGGCAGCACCGCCAACCAAGACAACCCGCTGATGGGCACCGACATCGCCGGGATCAGCGGCACGCCGATCCTGGGCTTGGACGTTTGGGAGCACGCCTACTACCTGAACTACCAAAACCGCCGTCCCGACTACATCAGCGCGTTCTGGAACGTCGTCGATTGGGACGCGGTCGCCGAACGCTTCGCCGCAGCCAAGTAAGTAGCAGCCGCGTCAACGGCATCAAGTGAAGAAGCAACCCTCCCGTGTGCGGGAGGGTGACTGGGGCAAGCCGACAGAGCGTCGATGAGGTGGCGCCGTCCCAGTGCGCGTGCCTTAAGCTATAATCTGAGAAGACGGTAATCACACGTCCCGAGGCGAGCGACTGGCGAGAAAGACATGCAAGCGGAACTGAAGAAGATGTTGACCGCGCAGCCATTCGTTCCGTTTACCGTTGTGATGAGCGACGGGACGCACGTCACGGTCAAACACCCCGAAACCGCACTGCTGACCAAACACTGGCTCTACGTCACCACCGATGGCGGGGAAACGACGGAGCATTTGTATCTACTGCATGTGACCCGGATCCAACGAAGCGAGCAGGCAGCGTAGGGGACGCCGGAATTTTCCCGGCCTGTCGATTGAAGGCTGGGAACCGAGTATCCCGAAGGGAATTCGAATTGGTGCCACCCACCATTCTCGCCCATCTATCCATCCACCCGACAAGCACTTTCTTAGAATTGTCCCTGTCCGCATGCGGACGGAGGTTGGGCAGACGGGCAGGGGGTCAAAAAATGGATTGGTCAAAAAATGGAGTCACCGCGAAGGAACCACTCGTTCGTCCCCAACATTTTTTGACCACCTAATTTTTTGACCATCCTCCACAGCACGAACAGACTCGACAAATGTGGTTGAAGCGCTAGTATTCCGCCGCACCTTGGTCTTCGCGTAGGCGGTAGCGGACGAGGCGACGAGTCCTTGCCAAGATGCCGA